>JAGAHC010000036.1 GCA_017627275.1 Lachnospiraceae bacterium | reverse complement strand
TTTCCGTTTCTTCGTAAAGCGGAAGGTCGTTTTGTGACATGATGTTACCCCAGATAGCTCCAGGGACTTGCATAGGCGCCGTTTAAACGCACGGAGAAATGCAGGTGCGGCCCCGTGGAGTTGCCGGTGCTGCCGACTGCGGCGATGCTGTCGCCGGCATTGACGTTTGTCCCGGTGGAAACATATAGCGCGGAGCAGTGCATGTAGATCGTGTACAGACTGTCTCCGTGATCGATCATCACGTAATTGCCCATCGAGGCGTTGTAGGAGGATGCCACCACCGTACCGGCATAGGCCGCCACGATGGTCGCGCCGTAGCTTGCGCCGATATCGATCCCGCTGTGGAACCGGCTGTCGCCGAAGATCGGGTGCGTGCGCCATCCGTACTCGGAGGTGATGGTGTAGCAGGAAGGGCAGGGCCAGGTGAAAAGACCGCCGTCGTAGCTTCTTCTGTTTTCCGCCGCGAGCCTTGCTCTGTCCGCCGCGATCGCCTGCTCTAACGCCGCGATCTCCGCGTTGGACTGCGCGATGCTGTTCTCGTAGGCGGCGATGAGCTCCTCCTTGCTCGCGATGTCCGCGCTCAGGCCAAGGAGCTGCGCCATCTTCTCGGCGATCAGCTGCTCCAGCTTTTCCTCTTCCTCTTCCAGCTTCTTTTCCGCATCGTCGAGCGTCTGCTTCTCCTCTTCCAGCAGTTCCTTCGTCATCGCAACGTAATTCGTCTGCGCGATGAACTCGTCCAGCTTATTCCTGTCGTATTCGGACAGTTTTTCGATGTAGCGCGCCTTGTTTAAGGAATCGCCGAAGTTGACGATCCCGAGGACTGCCTCGAGCGCCATCGTGTTGCCGCGCTCATACATGAACCGCACGCGTTCCTTCATGGCCGCGTACTGCTCGTCCTGTACGCGCTGCGCCTCGGCCAGCTCTTCCGTCGTGACCCGGATCTCTTCGACCTTTTCCTCGATCTTTCCCTTCAGCACCTCGATGTTTGCCTGGATCGATGTCAGGTCGCCGTCCAGACGCGTGATGTAGGCGTCAAGGTCTGCCTTCTCCTGCTCCAGCTCTTCCTTCATCTTCTGGAGGTCGCTGACGTTGGCCTGGAGCTGATCCCGCTCCTGTTTGCTGCTCTCGACCTGCTGTTCCCGTTCCTTGATGCGTTCTTCCGTTGTCTGGTCCGCATGCACCGGGAGGACGGCAGGTTTCACCGTCTGAGAAAAGACCGACACAAGGAACAGTGTGCCGATCAAAGCACACCGTTTCCGCAAAGTATTCTTTTTTGTTTTTCTGTTCAAACTCAACTTTTGACTTTTACCTTACACTCTGAGATGCTTCCGCACCGAGATAAAGCTTCCGATGAAACCGATGCCGACACCCAGGATCAGGAGTAACGGCACCAGCTGCTGAAATACCGTCGTGACCGGCAGGAAGGTGATGATGCTTGAGAGTGTCGGGAATCTCGACATGACGTATTCGAGCACCTTATTGTAAATAAAGTAAATGATCACGATCGGGATCACCGAACCGATGACGCCGATCAGAAGACCTTCGATCACGAAGGGCGCGCGCACGAAGAAGTCTGTCGCGCCGACATACTTCATGATATTGATTTCTTCCTTACGCACGGCGATACCGGTGGAAATGGTATTGCTGATCAGGAAGACGGAAACCGCGAACAGCAGCGCGATGAAGCCGACCGATACGTAGGCGATGATCCGGTTGGCGCCCGTCAGGGTGTCCGCCGTCACTGTCGAATAGTTGACTTCTCTCGTTTCCTCCATCGCTTCGATGAAGCTGACCAGTTCCGCCTGCTTGGAGACATCGCTTAAGTAGATCTCCAGGTTGGCGGAGTCCTCCAGCGGATTCTCCGTAAAGCCTTCCGCGTATTCGCCCAGATAGTCGACCTTAAAGGTCTCCCAGGCCTGTTCCGCCGAGATATACTCGACCTTGTTGACCTCGGGTCTCTCCTCGATCTCTACCTTTCTCTGCAGCATCGTTTCCTCATCCGTCCCGGGTTCAAAGAAGACGGTAATGGATACCCCTTCTTCCACCGTCTGCACGATATGACGGAAATTTACGAGCACGGAAAAGAACAGTCCGAACACAAACAGACAGGTCGTGATCGTTGCGATCGATGCCAGCGCAAACACGCGGTTGCGCAGCAGGTTCTTGATTCCCTGTCCGAGGGCATAAAAGAGTGAACTAATCCTCATCCAGATACCCTCCTTCCACGTAGACCGCTTCTTCAAAGCTTGCCTCTATCTCCGCAGTCTCTCCAAAGCTCTGGTCATCGTACTCCGGCTCTTCCATCGGATCCATATAAGGTACCGGCTCCATGTATCCGGCCTCGTCTTCATCGCTTTCGATCTCGCCGCGCTTCATCGTGATGACACGCTTTTGCATCTTGTCGACGATGTCCTGGTTGTGCGTAACGACGACGACCGTCGTCCCGCCCTCGTTGACCTTTTCCAGAAGCTTCATGATCTCCCAGGAGTTCGTGGGGTCGAGGTTTCCGGTCGGCTCGTCGGCCAGGAGGATAAGCGGCCTGTTTACCAGCGCTCTGGCCAGTGCCACGCGCTGCTGTTCGCCGCCCGAAAGCTGGGCCGGCGTGTTCTTATACTTGTCCGCCAGCCCCACCGTCGCAAGGATCTCCGGGACATTCTTCCGGATGTTGCGCGTCGACTCCAAAACCACGCGTTGCGCAAACGCGACATTGTCATAGACATTGCGGTCCTCCAGCAGGCGGAAATCCTGGAACACCACGCCCAGATTCCTGCGGAATTTCGGGATCCTGCTGTGCCGGATAGAGGTCAGATCGTAGCCCAACACATTGATGTCACCCTCTGTCGGTGTCAGTTCTCTTAAAAGCAGCCGGATCAGTGTTGACTTGCCGGAGCCGGAATCGCCGACGATGAAAACGAACTCGCCCTGCTGGATATCCAGGGAAATGCCGTTTAAGGCCGGCGTCCCCTGCTCGTAGGACTTGTGGACGTTTCGCATCGTGATGACATTCCCCTCCGGAATCTCAATCGTGCTTTTTCTTTTCCTCATAGTTCTCCTCTGTTTATACGGAGTCCGGTATCAGTACTGATACTGCTCCATATACTTCATGTATTCCACGACCATCAGTGCGATCTTGAAGGTGATGGCATCTTCAAAGACGCGCAGATCCAGTCCCGTGCTCTTCAGCAGTTTGTCCAGACGGTACACCAGCGTGTTGCGGTGGATGAAGAGCTGTCTGGACGTCTCCGAAACATTGAGACTGTTCTCAAAGAACTTGTGAATGGTCGTCAATGTTTCCTCATCAAAATCTTCCGGGTTCTTGCCTTTGAAGATCTCCCGGATAAACATTTTGCAAAGCGGGATCGGCAGCTGATAGATCAGTCTTCCGATGCCCAGTTCATTATACGCTATGATACTGCGTTCGGTGAAGAAAATCTTACTGACGTCGAGCGCCATTCTGGCTTCCTTGTAGGACCGGCTGACCTCCTTGATCTCGCCGATGACCGTGCCGTAGGCCACCCGCACGCCCTGAAAGCCCTGCGCCGTCAGATGATCCCGGATCTTTTCGGCTGCCTTCTCCAGATCTTCGGGCTTTTCCTTTCCGGTCACGTCCTTCACGATGACGACGTTCATCTCGTCCACGGCGGTCACAAAGTCTCCCGCATCCTGCTTTGCCATCTCCTGCATGAAGTCCAGCGCGTTCTTTTCCTTGTCGGGTGCCGTCTCCACAATGATGGCGACGCGGTCCACATCCGCAGGGATGTGCAGCTTCTTCGCGCGTCCGTAGATGTCTACCAGGAGGAGGTTGTCGAGCAGAAGGTTCTTCATAAAGGAGTCTTTGTCATAGCGCTCCTTGAACGCCGTAAGCAGCCCCCCGATCTGAAATACGGCCAGTCTCCCCACGAGCATCGAATTGTCGCTGTCTCCGTGCAGGACCACGATATATTCCAGCTGTTCCTCGTCGAACACCTTAAAGAACTGGAACGGGCCGGCCGTCTGCGAATCCGCCTGGGACGCCACAAAGTCCGGGATCGCCTGTGCCGCCCGTTCAAACGATTCCGATGTCGCGGCAATCTCCCTTCCCTCGGCATCCATGACAGCCAGGTCCAGATGTGAAATGTCTCTGATTCCTTCGATGGTCCCCTGTAAAACCTGATTCGATATCATCTTTTCTACCCCGTTTCATTTCCGGCTACCACAGAATCGTAGCAATTTCGTAACTATTTTATAGCATTCGAGGCAAAAAATCCATAAAACCCTTCGTACTTTTAGCTATTTTTTACAAATACCCTTCGACCCATATCATGAAAATGACAGAAAACAAAATGCCCAGTACAGTAAAAATGCCGAAAAGGGGTTTCTCCGTAAACTTCGCTTCCTCTTTTGCGGACGGATTCTTCTCCAGTCTCTCGATGCTGCGCAGGCACAGGAAGGCGACCAGGATGCCGAACCCCGCAATGAGGAGTAACGGCAGCGCAAGCAGGAGCGGATTGTCACCGAGCAGGACCTGCGCGTCTCCCGCGGCGGAAAGCGCCTCTTCGATCTCAAACAGTCCCGCGCTCTCGGAAGTCTCCGCCGGCAGAAGCTCCGCCGTCTGATACATCATCCAGACTTCAAAACTGTTGAAGGAAACATGCGCAAGGATCGGCAGCACAAGACTCCCGCACGCTCTTGTCAGAGCCGCCAGGAAAATACCGATCAGAAAGGCGTAGGACGCCTGGTTCAGATTCATATGCATCAGTCCGAAAAGAAGGCCGGACAGGAGGATGCTCCCCGTTACCCTGCCGCTTCTTCGGAGGGACTGGTAAATGTAACCGCGAAAGACCACTTCCTCGCAGAGCGGTCCCAGCACGCCGACTAACAGCAGCATGGTCGTCATCGGATAGGCTGCCGTCTCTGTAACGATGGAACTTTCCACCACGTTCTCCGCAAAAAAGGTGGTCAGGTAATTGACGATTCCCACAGCGGGAAAGAGTCCCGCCATCATCAGAAAGGTAAGCAGGGCGGAACGGATCTTCACTCTCCGGAACGGAAACATCCGGGAAAAAGGGGCAGGGGTCATCATGGCAAAGGCAAGCGTAGGCAGAAGGATAACAGCCTGCGCCGCCAGCGTTGACGGGATCAGTTCATAGACCTCAGGGATATACCGGCCGATGCCGTTTAGAAGGAAAAGCATCAGAAGATGCAGGATCACAAAGAGAAAAAACAGCCCTCCCGCTCGTTTCGGACTCACAGGATCTCCTCGACTTTCGTTTCTCCGATCCGGATCCTGCCTTCCTTCAGGAGCCTTCCGAGCGCTCTTTTGAATTCGTTCTTGCTCATTCCCATTTCTCTCCGGATCAGGGCGGGATCCGCCTTCTCCGAAAACGGCAGGACGCCGTCATTTTCCTTCAGCTTTTCAAGGATCTTTTCCGTGTCCGCAGCGATCTGCAGATAAGCCTTTTCGCGGACGCTTAAATTTAGCTTGCCGTCGGGCCGCACACTCGTGACCCGCCCTTTTATCTTCTCGCCAACCCGGAACTCTCTGACGACTTCCTTCTTCGGAATCAGGGCGGAGTAGCAGTCGTCCACCGCTACGAACACGCCGAAATTTCCGCTCGTCTCGTACACGGTCCCTTCGACTTCGTCTCCGGTGCGGTAGGGGCTTTTGTTTTCCAGATAGGGATAGACGTTCATCGTGGCGCAAAGCCGATCCGACTTGTCCAGGTACACCGCGACAAGCACTTCGTCGTTTTCCTTCACCCTCTCCTTCGGCTGCTCATGAAACGGCAGGAGAAGGTCCTTTTCCAGGCCCCAGTCCAGGAATGCGCCGATCCTCGTCACCGCCTTGACCGGAAGTCGTCCGATCTCGTGAAGGGACAGCTTCGGCTCCCGCGTGGTCGCCACCGGCCGGTCTTCGGAATCCTTGTACACGAAGACCTCGATCCGGTCTCCCTTCTTTGCACCTGCAGGGATCTGCGCCTTCGGCAAAAGCACCTCTGACGCATCGTCCTCCGATTCTTTCAGATAGGCGCCGAAAGAGACGGTCCTCATCAGGATCAGCGTCTGTTTTTTTCCGAGTTCAATCATGATATATCGCCTTTACCACCGCTGCTGCTTTCTCCGGATGGTCCTCTTCCTCGCAAAGAACGATCGTGTCCGCATCCTTCTGCCGGAAGATGACCGGGTATAACATATCTCCGAGATGTGCCTGCTTCCGGTATTCCGTCAGGAGCGTTTTGAGCGGGCGCTTCCTGTCGTCTGTGAAGGTGCCGGACGAATCCAGCGCCAGCTGCACGTACTGGCTGTTGTTTACGTGATGGTTGGAATCCAGATGATGCTCTCCGATCAGGATCGGTGCCGCCGCTGTGATCTCCGTGTCCTCTCCTTCCGGCAGAGCGATCTTTCGCGGCGCGTACTCCATCTCCATCCTGGGGTTGCGCACATAGCGCTCCGCCATGACTTCCGGCACTCTTTCCGGCCGCATGCTGTCCATATTCATGAGCGACCAGACCGAATTGGCGATCGCCAGTTCCTCTCCCTCTGTTGTTTCGAGCAGGAAGTTGCGGAATCCCATAAAGCCCTTGAAATCGTAAGGTGATGTTCCGATGCGGATGTATTCTCCCACCTTCGGGAAACGCCGTATCTCGATCTGCCAGAAATTGAGAAGCCAGGCGATCCGGTGTTCGTGCAGGTACGAAAGACCAAGGCCTAAGTCTTCCGACTGAAATGTCGAACAGTCCTGGAAATAATTGATGATACCGATAATCGATAAAAGCTCTCTTTCATCGGCTTCCGAATATCGTACTCTGCTTTCAAACTGATACATTTTTTCTTCCGCTCTTCCCAGATTATAAATGACAAAGGGAAGCTTGCGCTTCCCTTCGAAGCTTCCGCTTCCCTTTTTACTGGGGTAGTAGGATTCGAACCTACGAATGACGGAGTCAGAGTCCGTTGCCTTACCGCTTGGCGATACCCCAATCTTTTGTTGCAAGGAAGAATTATAGCGAATTCTTCCCGGCTTTGCAAGATGTTTCTTTTGCTTTCCTTATTTCTGGCGCCAAAGCTCCGGTGTCAGAAGGATCAGCATCGGATACAGTTCCAGACGTCCCGCCAGCATGTCAAAGATCAGCACCCATTTGCTCGGCAGGGAAAGCCATGCGTAGTTGGCCATCGGGCCGACGCCGCCGATGCCCGGGCCGATGTTGTTGATGGTCGCGGCCACCGAAGTAAAGACCGTCTCAAAATCCGTCATTTCGAATCCCGCCACCAGCACGCAGGACACCGCAAACAGCACGGCATAGGTCGCCAGATACGTTTTGACGCCGTCCGCCATCTCCTGCGGGACGCTCCGCCCGTCCATCATGACCGCCCGCACGCTGCGCGGATGGATGATGTGCTCGATCTCCTTGCGGATCGATTTGAACAGGATGAGGACACGCGAGACTTTTAAGCCGCCGCCCGTAGATCCCGCGCAGGCACCGATGAACATCAGAAGGATGAGCACCGATTTGGACAGGACCGGCCAGAGGTTAAAATCCGCGGAAGCAAATCCGGTGGTCGTCATGATGCTGGCGACCTGGAACAGCGCGTGGTGCAGGGCATCTCCGATATGCTGATACAGGCCCCGGATATTCCATGTGATGATCGCGACCGATGCCGCAATGATCGTAAGATACCAGCGGACCTCAGAGATCTTAAACGCGTCCTTCTTATGCTTTCCGCGCAGATAAAAATAGAAGTTGAAGTTGATCCCGAACAGAATGACAAAGAGAGCGATGATCATCTGCATGAGCGGCGTATAACTTGCCACGCCGGAAGAGCGTACCGCAAATCCGCCGGTGCCCGCCGAACCGAATGCGATGGTGACGGCATCGAACAGGGGCATCCCCGCTGCCAGAAGAAGCAGGATCTGCAGCACCGTCAGCGCCAGATAGATAATGTAAAGGATCCTCGCGCTTTCCCTGGCCTTCGGCACGAGTTTTCCGACGGAGGGACCCGGACTCTCGGCACGGATCAGATGCATGTTCTGTCCGCCCGTCATCGGGAGGATCGCCACGATGAACACGATGACGCCCATGCCGCCGACCCAGTGCGTGAAGCTCCTCCAGAACAGGCAGCACTTGCTCATCTCATCCACTTCGATCAGAATGCTTGCGCCGGTCGTCGTAAACCCGGAGACCGTTTCAAAGAACGCGTTCGTAAAAGAAGGGATCTCCCGGGAAAGCACGAACGGGACCGCGCCAGTAAAGGAAAGCACAATCCAGGCGAGCGCCACGATCACCAGACCCTCTCTGGCATAGATCTGCTTGTTCTGCGTTTTGATCCTTCGCAGCAGGGTTCCTGCTGCCGCGCAGGCAAGCGCGACGATCAGAAAACTGAACCCTTCGTGTTCTCTGTATATCCCGGAGACCACGCAGGGCAGAAGAAGAAATACCGCCTGAAACTGCAGTACCAGTCCCAGGACATTGAATACCATCCAATAATTCATCTTTACGCTTTTTTATGAAACAGTTCGTTCAGATTGTCGATCCCTTTTTGCGTTGTCACGACGATCACGCTGTCTCCCACCTGGATCCTGGTCCGGCCGTTTGGCTGAATGTTTTCGCCGTTCCGCCAGATGGCGGCCACCAGGACATTATCCTTACGCTCCAGTTCGGCAAGCGGCACGTCCACATAGTCTGCCATCTCCCGGACCACAAATTCCAGCGCTTCCACCTTGTTTTCGATCAGATTGTACAGCGTCTCCACATTGCTGCCGTAGGAATTCTGCATGGCGCGCACAAAGCGGACGATGCTCTCCGCCGTGATCTTCTTGGGGTATACGACGCTGCCCAGATCCAGCCCGTCCACGATGTTGTCAAAGGAAAGACGGGTGATCTTCGTGATGATCTTGCCCTTCGAAATGCTCTTGGCGTAGAGCGAAAGGAAGATGTTCTCCTCGTCGATCCCGGTCAGCGTCACCACCGCATCCATCTCCGCGATGCCCTCTTCGAGCAGCACTTCCTGGTCGGCGGCATCTCCCTCGATGACGATGCATCCGGGAAGTTTCTCCGCCAGCTCCGTGCAGCGTGCGGGATCCTTTTCGATGATCTTGATCGTCATGCCGGATTTGTGCAGTGAATCCGCCAGATAATAGGCGATCTTCCCTCCGCCGATCAGCATGACGTTTCTGACCGGACGGCTGGATTCCCCGATGCTGGTAAAGAACGCCGGCACCTTTTCCGTCGCCATCACGGCGCTGATCCGGTCGCCTTTCTGGAGGACGAAATCACCCTTCGGGATGACGACTTCGTCTCCGCGTTCCACCACGCAGATCAGCACGTCGATCCCGATCTTTGCATCCACATCCACCAGCGCACAGCCGTCCAGGATGGAACCTTCCATGACATTTGCCTTCAACAGTTCGATGCGTCCTCTGCAGAACGTCTCCACCTTGATGGCGCTCGGAACCTTTAAAAGACGCCCGATCTCTCTTGCGGCCGCGTATTCCGGATTGACGGTCATGGAGAGTCCGAGGGCTTCCTTGATCAGCCGGATCTCTCCTCCGTAGATCGGATTGCGCACGCGCGCGATGGTATTGCAGCCCGCCACCTGTTTTGCCAGGAGGCAGCTTAACAGATTCTTTTCATCGGAATCTGTCACGGCGATCATCAGGTCTGCCGATTCGATGTCCGCGGCGCGCAGCACCTCATAACTTTCGCCGTTGCCGACAACGCCCATGACATCGTAGGCATTGGTCATATCCGAAACCACCCCCGCATCGACGTCGATCACGGAGATGTCATGTTTTTCCTTGCTCAGTTGCTGCACGATGGTCTGTCCGACCTTCCCGCATCCCACAACCAGAATGTTCATACTTTATCCTCTCATCGGAACGATTTAAACTTCGAACATCAATTCCTCATATGTCGGGAAGGGCCACATTCTTTTGTCGACGAGCTTCTCCAGTTCGTCGCAGGGTGTCCGCACTGCCTGCATGTCCGGCTTGATGACATCCTGATAGAAGAAGGCACGTTCCCTCGAATTGGTGATATTCTCTCCCTTTTCGCAGTCCTGTACCAGTCTGTTCAGGGCGCTCTGCGCGTCTTCGATGTGGCCGGCGACTTCCTTCAGTCTCGCCGCCTCCGTGTTGACGACCTCTCCGACTTCCCGCAGCGCCAGCACCGTTTTCGCCAGTTCCTTTTCGTACTGCATGCAGGCCGGAATGATCTGTCTGCCCGCCATGTCGATCATGGTCTTCGCGTCCACGTGCACGCTTTTGGAGTAGGTGTCGTAGAGGATCTCTTCGCGGGAGACCAGTTCTTCTTTGGAGTAGATCCCGAACTTCTCGTACATGGCGATCGACTCCGGCTTCGTCAGCGCGCCCGCCGCCTGTGCCATCGTCTTGAGTTCCGGAAGGCCTCTGCGGTGCGCCTCTTCCACCCATTCCCTGGAATAGCCGTTGCCGTTAAAAACGATCCGCTGATGCTTCGTAAAGTTTTCCTTAATGATGTCGTGTACTTCGATCTCGATATCCTTCGCTTTTTCCAGGCGGTCGGCCGCGTCGCTGAAGGCTTCCGCCACGATGGCATTGATGACCGTCATCGGCTCGCCGATGGAATCGGAGGACCCGACCATGCGGAACTCGAATTTGTTTCCGGTAAATGCAAACGGCGAGGTCCGGTTTCTGTCGGTCGTATCTCTGTCGATGTCCAGCAGTGCGGAAACGCCCGTGCGCAGCACGCCCCCTTCCAGGTGTCTGTTGGCCGTTCCGGTCTCGATCAGCTGGCGCATCACGTCTTCCAGCTGCGTGCCGAGGAATACCGAAAGGATGGCCGGCGGCGCTTCATATCCGCCCAGCCGCAGATCGTTTCCGGGATCCGCGGTGCTCTGCCGCAGAAGGTCCGCGTGTGTATCGACGGCCTTCAGGACGCAGGAAAGGATCAGCAGGAATTCGATGTTCTTCTCCGGCGACTTTCCGGGATCCAGAAGGTTTTCTCCGGTGTTCGTCGAAAGTGACCAGTTGTTGTGTTTGCCGCTCCCGTTGACGCCTTCATACGGTTTTTCGTGCAAAAGGCAGCGCAGGTCATGGTTCTCCGCCACCCTCTTCATCGTCTCCATGACCAGCTGGTTATGGTCAAGCGCGATGTTGGCATTCTCATAGATCGGAGCCAGCTCATGCTGTCCCGGCGCCGCTTCATTGTGCTGCGTCTTTGCCGGCACACCCAGCTTCCACAGTTCGTAATTCAGTTCTCTCATAAAGCGGCCGACACGTTCTCTGATGGCGCCGAAGTAATGGTCGTCCATCGCCTGTCCTTTCGGAGCCGGCGCGCCGAACAGCGTGTGTCCGCAGAATTTCAGATCGGAACGGCGCAGATAGTTTTCGCTGTCCACCAGGAAGTATTCCTGTTCCACCCCTGCCTGCGGCGTTACCTTTTTGATATCCTTTTTTCCGAGCAGGGAAAGCAGGCGTCTGGTCTGCTCGTCGATCACTTCCATCGAGCGAAGGAGCGGTGCCTTCTTGTCGAGCGCTTCTCCCGTATAAGAGTAAAAGGCCGTCGGAATGCAGAGGATCTTTCCTGCGCCGGATTCCTTTAAGAAGGCGGGCGACGTGATGTCCCAGGCCGTATATCCGCGCGCCTCAAAGGTGGAGCGGATGCCGCCCGAAGGGAAGGAGGAAGCGTCGGGTTCGCTCTGCAAAAGGTCTCTGCCGGAAAACGTCATCACCGTCTTTCCTTCTTCTTCCGAAGGCAGAAGGAACGAGTCATGCTTTTCCGCCGTGGTTCCGTTTAACGGCTGGAACCAGTGCGTGTAATGCGTGGCGCCGTTTTCCACCGCCCAGTTTTTCATGGCGTGCGCCACTTCGTCGGCTTCTTCCTTGGTGAGCTTGCCGCCGTTGTCATAGATGTTCTGGACCGCAGAAAACACTTTCTTGGACAGACGCTGCTGCATCTTTGCCATGGTGAATACGTTCTGCGCAAAGATTTCTTCTACATTGATCGTGTTTTCCATTCTTTCTTCCATCTTCTTTGCTCCTGCCATCTTTTCGGATCCCTCATTTGAGCCCGGTCATTTTTCCCGAATGCCTTATTATAACGCGAAAGTTCCTTCATACAAAAGCCGTGCGGAGGATGTCTCCTTCCTCTGCCGCTTCCGAAAGCTTCAGCCACAGGACCTGCTTCGGGTGCGGTGCGGCCTCCTGCGCTTTTCCTTCTTCGTCCAGAATGGCTTCGACCTTCGTCCGGATGTCCCTCCCGTCCGGCTTCATGATCTCGATCTCTTCGCCCGTACAGAACTTGTTTTTCTGCTCGATGCGGATCAGTCCGTCCCGTTCTTCCTCTGCGATCCCCAGAAAGACCGCTCCCTGGCGGTAGGTATTGCTGTCATAGACCATGGCGTTTTCATCGGGCTTTCCGAAATAGAACCCCGTGGTGAACTGTCTGTAGGTACACTTCCTAATCTCCTCCCGATACCACGGGAGATTGTCCCTGTACCGGTCGGGGCTTTCCAGGTAGTCATCAATGGCCTTCCGGTATGTCCGCGCCACCGTCGCCACATACAGCGCCGTTTTCATCCGGCCTTCGATCTTAAAACTGTCGATGCCGGCCTCGATCAGCTCCGGAATGTGCTCGATCATGCACAGGTCTCTCGAGTTGAACACGTACGTGCCGCGTTCGTTTTCCTCCACGGGAAAATACTCCCCGGGCCGCTTCTCCTCCATCACGGCATACTTCCAGCGGCAGGGATGTGTGCACTCGCCCCGGTTCGCGTCCCTTCCGGCCATAAAGCTCGAAAGGAGACATCTCCCGGAGTAGGAAATGCACATCGCGCCGTGCACGAACGCCTCGATTTCCAGATCCTTTGGCGTGTTCTCCCGGATCCCTCGGATCTCCTGCAGAGAAAGCTCCCGCGCGCAGACGACGCGTCTTGCGCCCTGCGCATGCCAGAAAGCAAAAGTCCCCGCATTGGTGTTATTGGCCTGAGTGGAAATATGGATCGGGATGTCCGGGCAGCATTCCTTTGCGATCAGGAACATCCCGGGGTCTGCGATCAAAACGGCATCCGGCTGCAGTTCCGCAAGGAGCCGGAAATATTCTTCTGCCTTCGCAAGATCGTTGTCATGGGCCAGGATATTGGCCGTGATATGAACCTGTTTTCCGAGAGCATGCGCATAGCGGATCGCTTCCGCAAGCTCATCTTTTTCAAAGTTTCTGGCCTTTGCCCTGAGGCCGAAAGATTCTCCGCCGATATACACGGCATCCGCGCCGAAGCGGAACGCGCAGCGCAGCACTTCCGGGGACCCTGCCGGACACAGCAGTTCCGGTCTTCGTCCGATCGATTTGTGTTCACTCATCGGCGGTTTCCTGCTCCGTTCCCTCTTCCGCGGCGGGAAGAGACTGGATCTCCGCCGCGCTCAAATAGGCCGAGCTGTCCGCGGGCGGCGCCTCTCCCGTCATCACCGCGATCATCTCATCCGGCGTCATATCGGAAGAAAGCGTATAACTGCCCGGTTTTTCCTCGCCGTGATAGTTGGAGAACCGCTCCTGATACCGGAAGATCGAAGCGTCGCGGATCAGTCCCGCACCGGCCAGCTTTTCACCGATGGCGGAAGCCCCCTCGCCTTCTGCGATCTCGATCGTCGCGATCTTTCCCTGTCCCCGTTCATCGAGCGCTTCCTGTGAGAAGATCCCGTATCCCATCTCATAGAAGTTTCTCGCGTGCGTCATAAAGAACATGATCAGCACGATGATCAGAACATATTTGGCAATCGACGCCACAATATCAAATACCGTCAGTTTGTTATTCATACATCCAATACCGTTGTCAGCACCATCGGGCGCCACTTCGTTCTTTTCCAGAAGAAGTCCGTCAGGGTATCCTTCACGGCGCTGACGATGTGCGCGTTGTCCATATCCTTGAGGAGGCACTGCATCACCGTATCATACACGGCATCCCTTGCTTCCTCCATGAGTTCCTCAGACTCCGACAGCTTCTGGTAAACGACACCGCGGGAAATGATCTCCGGTCCCGCCACCAGCTCCCGGACACCGTCTTCGACGGCAAGGCTGACGAAGATCACGCCGTCCTCCGCCAGGTGCTGTCTGTCTCTTAACACCGCATTCCCGACATCGCCGACTCCCGTTCCGTCGACCATGATGCTGCCGACATGGACGTGATCGGTCTGTCTGGCATGTTCCTGGTTGATCTCCAACACATCGCCCGACCGCAGCAGGAAGATGTGTTCCTTCGGAATCCCGAGATCCGCCGCCAGGTCCGCCTGCGCCCTGAGGTGCCGGAACTCTCCGTGCACGGGGACGGAGTATTTGGGTCTGACAAGGGAGTAGATAAGTTTGACCTCTTCCTGGCAGGGATGCCCCGAAACATGGACATCCTGGAAGATCACATCCGCGCCTTTCTCGGACAGCTTGTTGATGACCGACGTGACCGCCTTCTCATTTCCCGGGATCGGGTGCGAAGAGAAGATGATGGTGTCGCCCGGTTTGATGGTCACCTTCCTGTGCGTGTCGTCCGCCATGCGGGACAGCGCCGCCATACTCTCGCCCTGCGAGCCGGTGGTAATGATGACCGTCTTCTTGTCCGGTATGTTCTTCAGCATCTCCACGTCCACCAGCGTGTTGGCGGGGATTGAAATGCGTTTTAACTCCTGTGCCGTCTCAATGACGTTCACCATGCTGCGCCCGTCGATGACGACCTTTCTGCCGTGCTTGTGTGCCGAGTTGATGATCTGCTGCACGCGGTCCACGTTTGACGCAAAGGTTGCGATGATGATGCGGCCGTTCTCATGTTCGTGAAAGAGACGGTCGATGGTCTTGCCGACCGTCTTTTCAGACTGCGTGTAGCCGGGGTGGTCGGAGTTGGTCGAATCGCAAAGGAGCGCCAGGACTCCCTGCATCCCAAGCTGTGCAAACCGCTGCAGGTCGATCGCGTCGCCGAAGACCGGCGTGTAGTCGACCTTGAAGTCGCCGGTGTGGATCACGGTGCCGACTTCCGTCGTAATGGCAAGCGCCGCCGCATCCACGATGCTGTGGTTGGTGCGGATGAACTCCACCCGGAAATCGCCGAGCGGGATGCTCTCTCCGAACTTCACGACATAGCGCGATGTCGTACTGAGCATCTTATGCTCTCTGAGTTTGTTCTCGATAATGCCGATGGTCAGTTTCGTCCCGAAGACCGGCACGTTGATGTTGCGCAGGACATAAGGAAGTGCTCCGATATGATCCTCGTGGCCGTGCGTGATCACAAAGCCCTTTACCTTTTCCAGGTTTTCTTCCAGATACGTCGTATCCGGAATGACCAGGTCGATCCCGTACATCTCGTCGTCCGGAAACGCCAGGCCGCAGTCCACCACAATAATGCTGTCTTTGTACTCAAAGGCAGTCATATTCATGCCGATCTGCTCGAGTCCTCCGAGCGGGATGATCCTGATCCCCGGTTCCCCGAAATCGGCGCCGTTATTTTTCTTTTTTCTGCTCAAATCTGTTTTTATTCCTCCAGTTCTATTCCGAGTTCTTTTAATGCATCTTTAAAAAGTACACAGACTGCGTGAAGTTCCTCGTCCTCCTCGACGAATTCATAGACACTGTCTATGTCATCCGGTCCCGCGACGTCTTTCATTACGTACGCGGCACCCGCTTCTCCTTCTTCTCTCTCCTCTTCAGGATCTTCGTCGGTCACAAGGAGATACCCCGTGCCGCCGAGCTTTGCCTGATCCAGGATGTAGAAGGATACTTCTTCCTCTTCGCCTTCCGGTACAAATGTGATCTTTTCAAACTGTTCCATATTCTTTCCTTAATGTCTCTCTGTGATTATCCAAGTACTCCTGCAGGATGACGTTCGCCGCCATCATGTCAATGTATTCTTTTTCGTCTTTCCACCCGATGCGCATTTCTTCCAGGAGTTCCTTCGCGCGCACGGTGGTCAGTCTCTCGTCCGCAAACTCGACCGGGATCTCCAGCCGTCTTTGCAGTTTTTCCCCAAATCTGCGGGCCGCTTCCGCTCTCTCCGTCTCCGAACCGTCCATATTGAGCGGGAGTCCCACCACAATGCGGCAGACTCCCCTTTCTTTTACCAGTGTTTCGATTCTTTGCAGCGTCCCGCGGATCGCACTCTCTCTTTCCCGTCTGATGATCTCCGCCGGCTGCGCTGTCAGGAACAATTCGTCCGACAACGACACGCCCACAGTGTGCGCCCCGTGGTCCAGTCCCATGATCCTCACGGTTCTGTTACTGCACCCATCCGTTGTTTTTGATGTAGTTTTCGAGGATCTCTTCGACCAGCTCGTCGCGCTCCACCTTCATGATCAGGCTTCTTGCGCCCATGTGATTGGTGATGTAGGTCGGGTCACCGGACATGATGTATCCCACGATCTGATTGACCGGATCGTATCCCT
>JAGAHC010000035.1 GCA_017627275.1 Lachnospiraceae bacterium | reverse complement strand
GCATCCGTGACCGAAAAAGTGGTCCCGATCATGGCTACGATTTTCCTGATCGGCGGCCTGGTCGTGCTGGTCATTCGTATCAGATATATTCCGGCAACCATCTGGATGATCTTCCGCTATGCCTTCCAGCCGCAGGCCATCATCGGCGGCGGTTTCGGCAGCGCTATCAAGATCGCGGTCAGCCAGGGCGCAAAGCGCGGCCTTTTCTCGAATGAGGCCGGCATGGGCTCCACACCGCACGCACACGCGCTGGCGCAGGTCGATGACCCGCACGAGCAGGGCGTGGTCGCGATGATCGGCGTCTTCGTCGACACTTTTGTCGTGCTCACCCTGAACGCCCTCGTCATCATTTCCACCCTGTACACCAAAGACGGCATCCTGCACGACGGCGTCATTCCGGAGACCATCGGAAAAGCCAACCTCGCGCAGACCGCCTTCGGCACGGTATTCGGCGAAAGGTTCGGCGCCATCTTCGTCGCGATCTGCCTGTTCTTCTTCGCGTTTTCCACGATCCTGTCCTGGAACCTTTTCGGCAAGATCAACATGGAATACCTCTTCGGCAAAAAGAGCCTCGTCATCTATGCCGTCGTTGCCCTGATCTTCATCTTCCTCGGCACGATGGCATCGAACGACCTCGTCTGGGAACTGTCGGATATGTTTAACCAGCTCATGGTCCTGCCCAACGCCCTTGCCATGTTTGCCTTGACGAAAGTCGTGGTCGGCACGATGAAACCGAAGGAGAAAAAAGGCGCGGAAACAGAATAAGCTCCCTTTGCGTGATTAACTGATTTCTACAATCACGCCTTACACAGGGACCACTTTCTTCAGAAGAAAGTGGTCCCTTCAAAAATGGTATAATGACAGCGGATCCGTTGAGTCATTGCCAAAGGAGAAAAAGGATGAAAAACCGGAGCAAAAAGCTTGCATGTCTGATGCTTACTGCCGTATTGGCGCTTCTTGCAATGAGTGGCTGCACGCCGACAAGCGTTGACGGGCCGGGCGTCGCGACGCCGGAAGAAGCTGCATCGCAGCAGGAGGCAGCCGCAGAGGAGAAACAGAAGACCGCCGCGGAAAGCGCGCAGCCTGCGGAGGCAGAGACAGAAGCGGAAGAGGAGACGCCTTACTCCGAGGGGAAGGACCCTTACGAAACGCTTACCTCCCTCATCGATTTCAGCGGCCTTCCGCAGTTTTCCAAGGAAGATTATCCGCGGGTCGACGGATCGACGGCAAACCTCCCGCTTTCCTATATGCTTTATCGTCTGTCCACCGGCGCTTCCCAGGAGGAGGCGGAAAGGGACATCAGCCATTCCAAGACGGATTTCGCGTATTACAGCATTCTCTGGGAGGAACGCCACGAGTATTCGTGCTCGCTCCTTCTTGCCTACGAGCCTTCGGAAGAGATCTATGCGGAGATCGCCGAAAGCGGCATCGAACTCGAGTTCAAGCCCATCGGAAAGGACGCGCTCGTGTTCCTCGCCAACGAAAGCAACCCCGTCACCAGGGTGACAAAAGAAGAACTGATCGACATCTACGCCGGCAGGATCAAAAACTGGTCCGAAGTCGGAGGGCAGGACAAGACCATTCAGGCCTTCCAGCGTACGCCCAACTCCGGGTCGCAGACGTTGATGGAAAAGCTGGTGATGCAGGGTGTGCCGATGGCACCGGCGCCTTCCTATCTGGTACCGAGCGAAATGGGCGACCTGATCGAGCGGGTCGCATCCTACACGGGAAGCGATGCCTCGATCGGCTACTCGGTTTATTTTTATGCACGCAACATGTATGCCCGGCCGGGACTGCGCTTCATGGCGATCGACGGCGTGATGCCGTCCAAGGAGACCATCATGAGCGGCGAGTACCCGTACGTCAACGACTTCTACGCCGTCATCCGCAAGGACGAGCCCGCGGATTCGCCGGCCAGACAGCTCTTTGATTTCCTCACGACCGACGCTGGGCAGCAGCTTGTCGAAGCGCTGGGCTACGTTCCGGTCCGCGAGAGCGGGTTGAAGACCGACGACATCGAGGGCATGAAACGGCTGGCGCAGTCCTTCGAATACGGAGATGGGACGATCACATTGCAGGAAGGCGAAACCCTGCTCGTCAACGGGGACGAAGTCCTGAACACGGGCGGCGTCGTGATGATGAACGGCGCGATGGAAGAGCTGGAGCGCTTTGAAGACCTTTATATGCAGCGTCCCATCCGCATCATCGCCATCGAAAAGCCGCAGGTGATGGTCAGCAAGGAAAACGGCGGCTACGGCCTGTTTGATTTTGGGAAGAAAAAATGGATCGTGGAGCCCATCTACAGCAGCATGTACGAGAACACGGTCGAGGGAAAGATCTATGCCTGGGAAGAAAACGCGGAAGGCGAGGAGCCCGGCCGCCGTCTCGTGTTGGAGAACGGAAAAATGCAGGAGGTGACGTCGGAAGGAACGACGGTCGGCGGCGTGACCTTCTATGTTGAGGAGGGCCGCCTCTACTATCAGAAGAAGGGCGACCTCAAGCGCCTCGTGCCCGCCATGGAAGACAGGAACATCGGCTACGGCTACGCGGCCGGCGACTTCTTTGCCTGCTATGATGCGGACACCGGCGACCAGTATGTGCTGAATACGGATCTTGAGATCGTGCTGGATGACGAAGTGCTCGGCGACGAACGAATCGCTGCCCTTCTTCCGGTCGAAGTGGAAAACGAAAATGCCACAAGGTTTTCTTTATACGACTCCCTGGGAGATCTGATCCGGGGCGAGATCAGTTACGACAACGGGGAGGAAGCGTATTTTAAGAACTTCCTGTACGATGTGAAGAACGATCAGCTTCTTTCCGGGAAAGAGGACATGGTCGACATTTTCTACGGTTACGTCGGGAATGATTTCTGCTACAGCGTGACCGGGGAAGACGGCGAGACCCTGCTGTATGACGGCTCGGCAAAGCCCCTCGTCGCAAAAGATAAAAAGACTCCCTACAGCGTTTTCCTCGGCATGGATTATTACGGGTACGAGATGTCGAAGATCGTAGACAACAGGGAGTGCCTGATCTTCCGCATCGAGCACGTGACAGACAAGGAAGGGATCGACCTGGATATCGATGAGCTGGGGATCCTGCCGCAGACCGGCAGAGCCGTCGCGAAGGACACCTTCCTCTTTGAAACGGAAGACGGCAACGTCCTCCTGCGCGGCGGGGAGGAGAGGATGCGCGGAGACTACCTCTATGCTTCGAGTTACGGCACGAAGGATGCCGTCAGCCTGGTGGAGGGAAATGACAAGACCGCCACTCCCATCTTTCACGTCGAAAGCGGAGAGCAGATCTGCGAGATCCCTGCCGGCGAGCACGTGGCCACCATCGAAG
>JAGAHC010000034.1 GCA_017627275.1 Lachnospiraceae bacterium | reverse complement strand
TGAGAAATATATCGACTATTACAACAATCAGCGCATCAAGGGCAAATTAAAAGGACTGAGCCCTGTACAATACAGAGTTCAGTCCTCTAAAGTCGCTTAATTGCAATGCTCGGTTTTGTCTAACATTTTGGGGTCAGTTCAAGATGAGGGGCGGCGCTTGTTTTTCTTTTGAGGCGCTTACATCATTCCTGCGCCGGCCGGCATGGGCGGCTCGGGTTCTTTGATGTCCGCGACGGCTGCTTCGGTGGTAAGGAAACTGGAGGCGACGCTGGTCGCGTTCTGCAGGGCGCTTCTCGTAACCTTGGCGGGATCGAGGATGCCCTCTTCGATCATATCGACGTACTCTTCTTTGTACGCATCAAAGCCGGTGCCCTTTTTGGACTCTCTGACCTTGCTGACGATCACGGAGCCGTCAAGGCCTGCGTTCTCCGCGATCTGGCGAAGCGGTGCTTCGAGCGCCTTGATGACGATGCCTGCACCGGTCTTCTCATCTCCTTCCAGGGTGGCCGCAACTTTCTCGACTTCCTTTAAGGAGTGGATGTAGGCGCTGCCACCGCCGAAGATGATGCCTTCCTCTACGGCTGCTCTTGTCGCATTTAACGCATCTTCCATGCGGAACTTCTTCTCTTTCATTTCCGTTTCGGTCGCTGCGCCGACACGGATGACCGCCACACCGCCGGAAAGCTTTGCCAGTCTCTCCTGCAGTTTTTCCTTATCAAACTGACTCGTGGTGTCTTCGATCTGTTTCTTGATCTGCGCGATCCTTGCTTCCAGAGCTTTCTTCTGGCCGAGGCCGTCGACGATGGTGGTGTTCTCTTTGGTCACCTTGACGGATTTGGCTTTGCCGAGCTGATCCATGGAAGCATCCTTCAGTTCCAGGCCAAGGTCGGAGCTGATGACGGTGCCGCCGGTCAGGATCGCGATATCCTGCAGCATGGCCTTGCGGTTGTCGCCGTATCCCGGTGCCTTGACCGCAACGACATTGAAAGTTCCGCGGAGTTTGTTGACGATCAGGGTCATCAGCGCTTCACCGTCAACGTCTTCTGCGATGATCAGAAGCTTAGCGCCCATCTTCACGATCTGTTCCAGAAGCGGCAGGATGTCCTGCACGGTGGAGATCTTTTTATCGGTGATCAGGATGAAGGGTTCTTCCAGTGTGGCTTCCATCTTTTCCATGTCGGTTGCCATGTACGCGGAGATATACCCTCTGTCAAACTGCATTCCTTCGACCATATCCAGTTCCGTCTGCATGGTCTTGGATTCTTCGATGGTGATGACGCCTTCGCTGGTAACCTTTTCCATGGCGTCCGCTACCATATGGCCGACCAGTTCGTCACCGGAAGAAACGGTCGCGACCTTTTCGATGTGGTCCTTGCCCTTGACCTTGGTCGACATCTTGCCGATGGCTTCCACGGCTGCATCCGTAGCCTTCTGCATACCCTTCCGCAGAACGATCGGGTTGGCGCCTGCTGCCAGGTTCTTCATACCCTCGTTGATCATGGCCTGTGCAAGCACCGTTGCCGTCGTGGTTCCGTCACCCGCCACGTCATTGGTCTTGGTGGCAACTTCCTTGACGAGCTGTGCGCCCATATTCTCATAGCGGTCTTCCAGCTCGATTTCCTTTGCGATCGTCACACCGTCATTGGTGATGGTCGGTGCGCCGAATGTCTTGTCGAGTACTACGTTTCTGCCCTTGGGACCCAGGGTGATCTTGACTGTGTCTGCCAGTTTGTTGACGCCGACTTCCATTGCGACTCTGGCATCTGTCCCGTGTTTAATATCCTTTGCCATATCTATGCCTCCTGCTTACTTGCGTTTCTTTTTTGATCTGATGCATCTATTATTTGGTATGATGCGTATCACGCATCATTTTATGATGGCGAGAATGTCGCTCTGTTTTACGATGACGTACTCTTCCTCGTCCGAAATCTTCACTTCCGTTCCGGCATACTTGGAATAAATGACATGGTCACCCTTTTTCACCGTCATGGCCACTTCTTTTCCGTCCACCATGCCGCCGGGTCCGACCGCGATGACTTCCGCCTGCTGCGGTTTTTCCTTCTCCTGGCCGGGAAGCACGATTCCCGACGCAGTGGTGGTCTCCGCCTCCATCTGCTTCAATACGACTCTGTCAGCCAAAGGTACTAACTTCATGTGATCGCCTCCTTAAACTTATCTATTCCGGGGAAAAGCCCCCCGATGTTTTCTAAATTGTTAGCACTCTCTTTATTTGAGTGCTAACTACAATACCGTATTATAGACACGTGTTTTTTTGAATGCAAGCAAAAAAACCCGATTTTATAATTTCTTTAGATTGGGGTTACTGAATGATCTCCAGAAGCTCCCACAGCTCCTCTTCACTCAGGGACTCGATGATCTCCTCAAGCTCTTCATCGCTCAAGGATTCGATATACGCCTGCATGTCTTCCTTCGTGATGTCGCCCTGCAGCGCTTTGTCTCCGATGACTTCCTGCAGATGTTTTAACGACCCGTCTTCGTCTTCCGTGATATCGACCTTGTTCGATTCTGCGGATACCTCCTCGGGGATCACCACCGGATCGATGTCATATTCCAGGAAGTCCGCACGGACCATGAACTCATTGATGGCAATATCGACGCCCTGCAGTTCCTCCGCATCCTCCGCCAGGTTCATGGCCTGCGCAATCGCGGTCTCCCCGATCGGCGTAAGGTCCATGACGAGTGCCGCAAGACGGTTGTCATCCTCTCTGATATAGATCTGCAGATCGGTCGTTAAGCCGTCCCAGTCCACCGAATCCATGTCGAACATGGCATCTTCCGACTGCACCATCTCGTTCATGACTTCGGCAATCAGTTCTCCTTCCAGGGTCACATCGATGCGATAGGCATCTGCGCCGTTGATGTTTTCCTTTTCTTCCGCCAGCGTCATGGTGACACCGTCCCGGTTAAGCATTTCAAACATATCCCGGTTATAGACATAGGAGGTATCGACTTCTTCCATCTCCTGTTCCATGCTGTACCAGTTTTCACCGTCCTTGGTATAGGTGACGATCTTGCCGTCCTTTTCCTCCATATAGACTTCCGCTTCCTGCTTTTCTTCCGTGCCGAACATCTCATAGTTGTAGTCCATCAGCATGTGCGCGGCAACGGGATCCAGGGAAACGTCGGAAAGGATGTTCATGCCAAGCTTCATGTCCATGCCGAAATCCAGGCCGCTGTCCGACATGGCGATCCTGATCTGCATATCCACGTTCGTTTTTTCCTGGGCGCTCTTCACGGTTTCCATTTCCGCCAGCATGCGCTCAAGAAGGAGTTCCGCCGTCAGTTCTTCGGCCTTTTCCACTGCTTCTTCGATCACGGTCTCCAGCTGCGAAGCCGCTTCCTCCAGCTGCTCCTTCTTTTCTTCGACCGCTTCCTGGGCACTTGTGACCTGGTCACTCACCGTGGCGGTACTGCTGCATCCGGATAAAAGCAATGTCAGGATCATTCCAAACACAACGATTCGTTTCATTTTGACACCTCCGTTTTACAGATCATCCACCAGTGCGGAACTCTTGGCATAGGCTGTGGAGCGGGCCTCGAAGAAGTCCGTCTTTACAAGGTTTGCGTTGGCATACTGACTGACCCAGCGCATGCTCTCCGGCTCCTCTTCATACCCTTCATACAGCGTTCCGAGTCCCAGACCGGAATACCTCTGATTACCTAAATATTTTATATAATCGGTCACCATCTGTCTATTTAGGCCCTCGATGTCGTCCCCGATGACGTAGTGTCCCCATTCGATCTCCTGGTTCACGCCTTCTTCGATCATCTCCCTGATCATTTTGTCTGTCTCCGGCGTAAAGAGTTCCGGTTCCTCTTTCCTGAGTTCGTTCAGGATGTTCCTGAACAGCCAAAGATGCGTATTCTCATCCCGGTTGATGTAACGGATCTCCTGCACGGAACCGGGCATTTTCCCGTTCCGGCCGAGGTTATAGAAAAACATGAAGCCGCTGTAGAAATACACGCCCTCCAGAATGTAATTGGCGATCAGCACGCGGAGGAAGTTGTGCATGCTCTTTTCCTTCTGAAATGCGTTGTACTGGTCTCCGATAAAGGTATTGCGCTTTAGGAGATGCTCGTCGTCCTTCCACTGGAACAGGATCTCGTTGCGCTCATGCGGATTGCAGATGGTATCCAGCATGTAGCTGTAGCTCTGGGAATGAATGCATTCCTGGAAGGTCTGGATGCAGAGGCAGAGGTCTACCTCGTTGGCCGTGATGTACTCCGATACATTCGGGAGATTGGCGCTCTGCAGGGAATCCAGGAATACGAGAAAGCTCAGGATCTTGTCATAGGCACGTCTCTCCGGTGCGGGGAGATTGGGGTAGTCCTTCACGTCCTTTCCCAGATTGATCTCCTCCGGGACCCAGAAATTGTTCATTGCCTGTCTGTACCAGTCGCTGACCCACGGATACTTCATGTTGTTGAAGTCATTCAGATTCGTGGTGTTGCCGCCGATCATGCGGCGCTTCAATACTTCGGTGTCCCCGTCGGGATTGAAGAGGGGGCGTTTAATGAGTTCTGCCATTGTATTCTCCTTCTGCTATTCAAATAAATGCTATGTTTATTTTTGTATCTACCGATAAACGCGAGGGTCATACCATATCACGTCTGCACGGACGCTTTCGCTTGATGCTGCTTCGTTGCGTTACATAAGGTGCCATCGTCCGGATTCCCCCAATCTGCTTTGCAGCTTGGTTGAATCCATCCGCTGCCACCTAAGTAACGACGAGCAGCAACACCGCTGGCCGCGATATGGTACGATCCTCGCTTATGTAATGATTTCAAAAAGGCCCATATTATTCACGACGAGCAAACCTCGCAGTCCTCGACCTCCAGTGCCTTGCCGCGTACATAGTAGATGGTCTTCACGCCCTCTCTCCACGCCTGCAGGTAGAGCTCCAGGACCTGGCGAAGCGAGAACTCGTTCGTGATGTAAAGGTTCACGCTCTGCGCCTGATCGATGTGACGCTGTCTGATCCCGGCGGCACGCACGGTCCAGGTCTGGTCGATGGTATGCGCGTTCTTGTAATACCAGTAGGTCTCCTTGCTGAGATCGGGCGCCACGCGCGGCAGCATCGCTCCCTTTTTCTCTTCCAGGAAGAAGTGGTGCATGATGGGGTCAAGCCCTGCCGATGTCCCAACCAGGATGGACGTCGAGCTGGTCGGCGCCACCGCCATCAGATAGGCGTTGCGCATGCCGTTTTCGGCGACCTTCTTTGCCAGTGCCTTCCACTTGTCGGACGTGTAGCCTCTCTTCGCAAAGTACTCCCCACTCTGCCATTCGCTCCCTTCAAAGAGCGCATAGCTTCCTTTTTCCTTCGCGTTGTCGCTGCTTGCGGAAATGGCCGCATAGGCGATTCTTTCGAAGACTTCGTCCACGAAGCGGATATGGTCTTCGCTCTCCCACCGGATGGACCTGGTCGCCAGCATGTGGTGATAGCCCGATACGCCGAGTCCGACGCTCCGGTATTTTTTGTTCGTCACTTCGGCATACGGCACCGGATAGAAGTTCAGATCGATGACGTTGTCGAGGGCACGCATGGCGCTCTTTACGATGTCCTGCACCTCTTCTTCGTCTTCCACGCGGATTCTTCCGAGGTTGAGGCTGGCCAGGTTGCAGACCACAAAGTCACCGGGTTTCGTGACGGTCACCACCACGGTCTCTCCGTCCTGTGTCTTGATCTCGCGGCTCAAAAGTTCGGTCGGAGACATATTCTGCGCGATCTCCGTGCAGAGGTTGGAGCAATAGATGATCCCGGCATGGGCATTCGGATTCATCCGGTTGACGGTATCGCGGTAGAACGCAAACGGCGTTCCGGTCTCGACAACGGACTTTAAGATCAGACGCACCAGCTCCTTGAGCTTGATCTCCCGTTTTGTGATGCGGTTATCCCTGACGCAGTCCAGGTACTTTTCTTCCCACTCTTCTCCGAAGGAATCCTCCAGCGCGTATCCCTTGATGGAAAGGATCTCGTGCGGATCCATCAGATACCAGCTCTGTTCCAGATCTTCTCCCGCCATCTTCCAGAACAGGTCCGGATAACAGACCGCCGGAAAGACATCGTGCGCCTTCATCCGGTCGTCTCCGTTGTTGGTGCGGAGCTGCAGAAACTCCGGCAGATCCTTATGCCAGGCATCCAGGTAGACGGCGACGGCTCCCTGCCGCATCCCGAGCTGGTCCACCGCCACCGCGGTGTCATTCACCAGTTTGATCCAGCGGATCACGCCGCCCGCAGCCCCTTCAAAGCCGCGGATGCTGCCGCCGGTCGCACGGACCTTTCCGAAATACAGACCCATGCCGCCCCCGAATTTGGAGACCTTGGAAAAGCTGTCGATGCTGTGGTAAATGCCGTCCAGAGAATCCGGCACGGTATCGATGAAGCAGCTCGAGAGCTGGTGATAGGGCTTTCTGGCATTGGAAAGCGTAGGCGTTGCCATGGTCACCTTCTGGAGACTTAACATGTCATAAAAGCGGCGCACCCACTCCGCACGGTCTTCCTTTTCCTCCATCGCCAGATGCAGGGCGATCCCCAGGTACATTTCCTGCGGGGATTCCAGCTGGATATGGCGGTGGTCATGGATCACGTAGCGCGAAAGGAGGAGGTCGAGTCCCGCATAGGTGTAGAGTTTATTGCGGCTTTCGTCCATCATCGCCGCGTATTCGATGATCTCTTCCCTGCTGTAGTGATCAAGGATATAGCTCCCATACAGGTTTTCATTCACGAGATAACGGATCTTTCCATAAAGGTCTGTCAGGCCGCGTTTCTCCTCTTCCTTCCGGAGCTGTAAATGGAACTGGTGATAGAGAAGTCTTGCCGCGATCATTTCCCATTTCGGCTCCTCGCTCTCCGTCAGCTCCACCGCTGCCTTGATCAGCGCATTCATCTCTTCGTCCGGCGTCATGTTTTCCTTTTTAAAGGACTCGTATTTGGCATCCAGGCGGGACAGATCGTACCCCTTCTCCGGAAAATCCCTCTGGATCTCCAGCAGGCAGGATTCGATCTGCGGAATGTGGAGGGACTGCGTCAGGCGCAGTCTCGAAACACGCAGCTGCGTCCTGCGTTCTCTGTAGAGGATGTAGCGCTTGGCGACCTTGTAATGGCCGCTTTCCATCAGGGCCTGTTCCACACAGTCCTGGATCTCCTCCACCTGCGGCGCTTCCTTTTCGCCGATCAGGCTTTCCACACGAAGAAGGATTTCTTCCAGTTCCCCGGAAGAAATCTTTTCTCCTTCTTCTGTAAATGCTTTCTGCATGGCTGCGACGATCTTGTCGCTCTGATAGGGCTGTGCTTCCCCGTTTCGTTTAATGACTTTTGTGTTCATGATTTTCCCCTGTCCGATCTTTGTTTATAACTATATCTTGTAGTAAGAAGGTTTTTAGTAACAGTATCTAGTATTGAGCCTTCTTAGTATAGACAGGGGAAAAGGAGTTGTCAAATGATTTGTGAATGCCACTCCTGCAGCGATAACACCGGGCTTTTTTCGGCATTCTGCATCTGTTTTATCCCGTCAATGGCGGCAAGGGCAGCCTCCATGGTGGACAGGTAGCTGACCTTGGAGCGGATGGCCGCTTTTCTTAAGAACCGGCCCTCATGCTGGCCGTTCGACCAGGTCGGCGTATTCACCACCAGCTGGACCTGCTTCTCCGAGATCAGATCCACCGTGT
>JAGAHC010000033.1 GCA_017627275.1 Lachnospiraceae bacterium | reverse complement strand
TGAGAAATATATCGACTATTACAACAATCAGCGCATCAAGGGCAAATTAAAAGGACTGAGCCCTGTACAATACAGAGTTCAGTCCTCTAAAGTCGCTTAATTGCAATGCTCGGTTTTGTCTAACATTTTGGGGTCAGTTCACAGCCTGCCGGGGGTGTTTTATGATCGTTTATTCCGAGTATCCGAGGCTTAGCGACAGGGCCCGCGCGCTTTCCTTGATCCGCTCCTTCAGGAGGGCCAGGCGCTTCTCGTCATGCATGCGCGAGAGCGGCAGGATGATGCCCATCGAAGCCGCGATCCCGCCGGTGTGATCGAAGACCGGCGCGCCGATGCCGGCGGCTTCATGCACGTACTCCCCGTTGGAGACGGCGATGCCGTCCTGGCGGATCTGGTGCAGGTCCTTCTCCAGGGCCCTGCGGGACGTGCGCGGAAACGCGTTCGGGCGGTCCAGCCGTTTGTCCATATAGTACTCGATGTAGGAAGGATCCTGATACGCGAGCAGAACCTTTCGGATAGCGCCGCAGTGCAGATCCATCTCGTAGCCGAATTCCTCGACCACCTTTAACGGGTTGCTGCCGCTCTGCTGCAGAAGCACCATCCCGCGGTCCTTCACCTTGACGACCAGATAGGAGTCCTCATAGATCTTCGCGGAAAGTTCCCGGAGGATGGGCCTTGCCACATCCTGCAGCGTAAAGCTTTTCGCGGCGGAGACGCCGAGCGAGATGAGCGCGGGGCCCAGCTGGTACGTGTGGGTCGCCTCATCGTGCGTCACGAAATGCTTCTCGGCCAGCGCATTCAGGATCCGGTGGATCGTGCTGGGCGGGAGGCTCGTCTCTTCATGGAGTTCCGCGATCGTGTGGCTCCGGGAAGAATCTTTCAACAGTTCCAGGATATCGATCGCCTTTCGCAGGCTCTTCATAGGGGTATTATAACATTTGCGGAAGGTTCTGCTATAATAGATAAGGATCCCGCCCTAAAAAGGGCGCGGAAAAGAAAGGAGCGGGCAAGTGAACATAGATCCGTATATCATCATCTGGTTGGCGGCGCTGGTCGTCTTTGTGATCGTAGAAGCGATGACAACGGCGCTCACGACGATCTGGTTCGCCGGCGGGTGCCTGGTGGCGCTGGTCCTGGCGGTCATGCACGCGCCGATCTGGGCGCAGATCGTGGCGTTCCTCATCATATCGCTCGTACTGCTTGCCTTTACGAGACCGATCGCCAACAAGTATTTCAATAAGTCCACGGTCAAGACCAATGCCGAGAGTCTGGTCGGCCTGGAGGGCGTCGTCAAGGAACAGATCGACAATCTGGCGGCCACGGGCCTTGTCACGGTCAAAGGACAGGACTGGACGGCCAGAACGGCTGAGAATGAAGAACGCATCGAAAAAGATGCTGTTGTCGTCATCGAAAAGATCGAAGGCGTCAAACTGATCGTCAAAAGAAAAAGTGAAGCATAAAGGGAAAACGGGAGGAGAAAAATGGGACCGATAGTATTGATCGTATTGCTTGTCATCATCGTACTGGTGGCGCTTTCCTGCATCAAGATCGTGCCGCAGGCGCATGCCTATGTCGTGGAAAGACTGGGCGCCTACCATGAGACCTGGAACGTGGGTCTGCACTTCAAGATGCCGATCGTGGACCGCATCGCCAGACGCGTGAACTTAAAGGAACAGGTCGTGGACTTCCCGCCGCAGCCTGTCATTACCAAGGATAACGTCACGATGCAGATCGATTCCATCGTGTTCTTCCAGATTACGGACGCCAAGCTCTTTACCTACGGCGTCGAAAGCCCGATCATGGCCATCGAGAACCTGACGGCCACGACCCTTCGTAACATCATCGGTGACATGGAACTCGACCAGACGCTCACGAGCCGTGAGACCATCAACACCAAGATGCGCTCGCAGCTGGACGTTGCGACCGACCCCTGGGGCATCAAGGTCACCCGTGTGGAATTAAAGAACATCACGCCGCCGCAGCCGATCAGAGAGGCCATGGAGAAGCAGATGAAGGCGGAACGTGAACGAAGAGAAGCCATCCTTCGCGCGGAAGGTGAAAAGAAATCCGCCGTCCTCGTTGCGGAAGGACAGAAGGAAAGTAAGATCCTGCAGGCGGAAGCCGACAAGCAGGCCATGATCCTGAACGCCGAAGCCGTCAAGGAAAAGATGGTGCGTGAGGCGGAAGGTCAGGCCGAAGCGATCCGCAAGGTGCAGGAGGCAAACGCGGACGGGATCCGTCTGGTGAAGGATGCCGGTGCCGACCAGTCCGTCCTGACCTTAAAGAGCTTCGAAGCGCTGCAGAAGGTGGCGGACGGTCAGTCGACGAAGATCATCGTCCCCTCCGACCTCGCAGGACTGGCGGGTCTTGCCGCTTCCTTAAAGGGCATCGCGGAGACCGACAAGAAGGCCGAATAAACATCTATGGAAAAAAACACCAGACAGGAGATCCTGAAACTCCTGAAACAGTCCGACGGTTTTGTTTCCGGACAGGAACTGAGCGACCGGATCGGCATTTCCAGAACGGCAGTCTGGAAGGCCGTCGGCAGACTGAAAGAAGAAGGCTATACCATCGAGGCGGTGACCAATCGCGGTTACCGCCTTCTTTCCGCATCGGAAGATCTGCTGAATGAAGCAGAGCTTACAGAAGGCTTTAAGGACGCGAAATGGATCGGCCATCCTGTCATTTTCAAAGAAGAGACCGGCTCCACCAATGCGGACATCTTTGCGCTTTCCGACAGTGGCGCGGAAGAAGGAACGATCGCGGTCGCTTCCTTCCAGTCCGCCGGAAAGGGGAGACGCGGCAGGCAGTGGCTTTCCCCCGCAAAGGGAAATGTCTATACGAGCCTGCTCTTAAAACCCGCGTTGTCTCCGGACGCCGCACCCGTCATCACGCTTCTTGCGGCACTGGGCGCATGGGAGGCCGCCTGCGCTGTGGCAGGCCGGGACGACCTCATCTTTATCAAGTGGCCAAACGACCTGGTCGGGATCGGACCGGACGGCAAGGCGAGAAAACTGACCGGGATCCTGACGGAGATGCGCCTCGAAGAATCGGAGATCAAGGACATCGTGGTGGGCATCGGACTCAATGTCAACGAAAAGGATTTTCCGGGAGAGATCGCGGAAACGGCGACCAGCTTTTCGCTGCTTTTGGGACGCGACATCTCCCGCGTGGAGCTGACCTGCCGGATGTGGAAGGCCTTTGAAACACTCTACGACATCTATCTGTCGGAGAAGGGATTTCAGGGGATCAAAGAACGATACGAGAAGGCCCTGATCAACATCGGCAGAACGGTCCGCGTGCTGGATCCGAAGGACCCTTTCACGGGCGTCGCAAAGGGTGTAAATGAAACGGGAGCGCTGTTAGTGGAAACGGAAGAGGGAAAGATCATCCCGGTATCCGCCGGAGAAGTTTCCGTACGGGGAGTGAACGGATATGTCTAAGTTACAGGAAGAAGATTTTCGCATCGTGCTGTGCGGCGCGAATGCCTATGACCAGAAGTACTATTTCAACGAGCAGTTTCAGATGCTTCCGGAAAGCATTAAGGAGGAACTGCATGTCATCTGCGTGCTGTTCACCGAAGAGATCGGCGGTGTCTTCACCATCGGCTTCACGCCGGCGGGCGAGGTCCGGATGGACACGCAGTGCGACGAAGGCGACCTCCTCTACGACGAGATCGGAAGCCCTCTGATGATCAAGAAGATCCGCGCCACGAAGCGCGAACTGTTCGAAGCGCTGGAAGTGTTTTACCGCGTGACGTTCCTGCACGAAGACGCATCGGCGCTGCTTTCGGATGAGGAAGAATGAGCATAAAGGGCATCGACATCGGCGGACTTCATATTGACGGGAAGGTGTTTCTCGGCCCCATGGCAGGCGTCTCCGACCTGCCGTTTCGCATTCTCTGCAAGGAGCAGGGCGCGGCGCTCGTTTCCATGGAAATGATCAGCGCCAAGGCGATCTGCTTCAACAACGCAAAGACCTGGGACCTGATGAAGACGGTGCCGGAGGAAGCGCCGGTCGCGCTGCAGCTCTTCGGCCATGAAGAGGAAGCCGTCGCGGAAGCCTGCGACAGACTGAAAGAAAAAGAGATCCCCTTCGATGTGCTGGATTTCAACATGGGATGTCCCGTGCCGAAGATCGTCAAAAACGGCGACGGCTCGGCCCTCATGCAGGACCCCGCAAAGATCGAGTCGATTGTGAAGGCGATGGTCGCGCACACCGACCGCCCCGTGACCGTGAAGATCAGAAAGGGATTTACTGAAGATACGATCAATGCCGTTGAGTGTGCGCTTGCCGCGGAAGCAGGCGGCGCGTCGGCCGTCGCGGTCCACGCCAGGACAAGACCGCAGATGTACAGCGGAAAGGCGGACTGGACGATCATCCGCGCCGTGAAGGAAGCGCTGCACATCCCCGTCATCGGAAACGGCGACGTCACGGGCGGGAAGAGTGCTGAGAGGATGCTGGAAGAGACCGGGTGCGATGCCGTGATGGTCGCGCGCGCAGCTAAGGGCAACCCCTGGGTGTTCAAAGAGATCGATACCTATCTTTCGGAAGGGGGGCTTCCGGAGAGACCGTCCAACCGCGAAGTGATCCGGATGCTTCTTCGTCACGCGAAGATGCTCGTCGAAGAAAAAGGAGAGCGCATCGCGATGAACGAAATGCGCTCGCATGCGGCGTGGTATCTGGCGGGCTTTCCCGGCGCCTCCAAACTGCGCGGCCGGATCAGCCAGATCACGACCCTCGAAGAACTGCAGGATCTGCTGCAGCGGGAATTCCCTTACGCATAAGAAAAGAAAACGGGGGCCCTTCGCCCCCGTTCTTTATTGCCAGCCGCCGTCCAGGTGAATGACCTGTCCGGTGAGATACCCCGGCCCGCGCAGGATTGATAAGACCATCTGCGCCACATCTTCCGGTGTTCCGAACCGGTCGGCAGGAATCTCCTGTCTGAGATCCTCCTTTTCCTCCGCGGAAAAATGATCGTTCATGGCGGTGTCGATCACGCCGCAGGCGATGGCGTTGACGGTGATGCCGCTCGGCGCCAGCTCCTTTGCGAGCGCCTTCGTGAGCGCGTGGACGCCGCCCTTGGACGCGGAGTACGCCGCTTCCGTTGACGCGCCGACCTCACCCCAGACCGAAGAGATATTGATGATCCGTCCGAACCGGTTCTGCAAGAAGAGCGGGATCGCTTCCCTGCTCGTGTAAAAGACGCTGTTCAGATTGGTGGAGATCACTTCTTCCCAGGAAGCGTCCGACATGTCCTGCAAAAGCCCGATGTAGGAGATGCCCGCGTTGTTGACAACGAGCTCCAGCTCCGCAAAGGAAGCGGATCCTTCGATCTTTTGAAAGAGCTTTCGCACCTGGTCCGGATCCCCCATATCGCACTGCACCGGCAGGACCTGCACGCCGTGCTCCTTCTCGAGGGCCTGCGCAAGGGCCTTCAGTTCTGCGACCGTCTGCCGGCACGTCAGGAAGAGATCGTAGCCTTCTTCCGCAAGCGCCCTGGCGATCGCCTTGCCGATCCCGCGCGAAGCGCCCGTAACCAGCGCGCTTCCGTTCGATGTGATGATGTTTCCGTCGTTCTTCTTTTTCGCATTCATGGTATGATTATACCAAATTAACGAGAAAGCTCTTGACAAATTGCACACAATTTAATAGTGTTAAATCAATACAGACAATCGATAAACCATACAGAAATCGAGGAACTATCGTGAAGGAGGAATATACAATGAAAGATCTGGTGATTATCGGGTCGGGCCCGGCGGGGCTTGCGGCAGCGATCTATGCAAGAAGAGCGGAACTGGATTTTGTCGTATTGGAAAAAGCGCCGATGAGCGGCGGACAGATCGTCGATACCTACGAGGTCGATAACTATCCGGGACTGCCCGGGATGAACGGCTTTGATCTGGCCATGGCATTCCGCGGACATGCCGACAAGCTGGGCGCAGCTTTCGAGTCGGCCGAAGTCACCGCGATCGAAAAGAAAGAGGACGGCACCTTCCTCGTCGTGACCGACAAGGACAACTATGAGACAAAGACTATCATCCTCGCAATGGGCGCTTCCCACGCGCAGCTGGGCGTCCCGGGAGAAGATTCCCTTCGCGGCAGCGGCGTATCCTACTGCGCGACCTGCGACGGCGCCTTTTTCAGAGACAAGACCGCCATAGTCATCGGCGGCGGCGACGTGGCGTTGGAAGATGCCCTCTTCCTTGCCCGCGGCTGCAGCAAGGTGTACCTCGTCCACAGAAGAGACGAACTGCGCGGCACCATGATCCTGCAGAAACAGGTCAAGGAAAACGATAAGATCGAGATCCTCTGGGACAGCGTCCTGACAGAGATCGAGGGCAGCGCCAAGGTCGAAAAGGCCAGAATCAAAAACGTAAAGACCGGCGACGAGAAGGAGGTCGAGACCGATGCCGTCTTCATCGCCGTGGGTATTGTCCCCGCGACTGACTTCGTAAAAGACTTCGTGAAGGTCGACGCCAAAGGCTTCATCGAGGCCGGAGAGGACATGGCGACCTCCGTTCCCGGCGTCTTCGCGGCGGGCGACATCCGCACGAAGCGCCTGCGTCAGGTCATCACCGCCG
>JAGAHC010000032.1 GCA_017627275.1 Lachnospiraceae bacterium | reverse complement strand
TTCTTACTTCTTGATGTCGCGGTGATCGATGGTCACCCCGTAGTCGCCCTTGCCCTCAATGGCGCGGTACAGCTCGTTTGCGATCGTCACGCTCCGGTGCTTGCCGCCGGTGCAGCCGATGGCGATGACCAGCTGGTTCTTCCCCTCCTCCACATAGTAGGGAATCAGGAAGGTGATCATTTCCGTCAGCTGCGCAAGGAAGGTCTTCGTCTGCGAGTAGTTCATGACAAAGTCGTGCACCGGCTCGTCATTGCCGGTCAGATGCTTCAGGTCGTCTTCGTAAAACGGATTCGGCAGGAAGCGGACGTCAAACACGAGGTCCGCGTCCGAAGGGATGCCATTCTTGAATCCGAAGCTGGTGATCGTCACCATCAGGGAATTGTATCCTTCGTCGCGCACGAAAATGCGGATCAGCTCTTCTTTTAATTCCCGCACCAGAAGGCGCGAGGTGTCGATGACGTAGTCCGCCTTTTTCTTGATATTCTTTAAGATCTCGCGCTCTTTTTCGATCCCGTCCTGGACGCGTCCCTCGGGCGCGACCGGGTGCGTTCTCCGGGTCTCCTTGTAGCGCTTGACCAGCGTCTCGTCGCTCGCATCCATAAAGAGGATCTCGTACTTGTATCCCTTCTCCTTCAGGAGATCGAGCATGTCCTCCACGTAGGCAAAGGACCGGTCGGCGCGCACGTCGAGGCCAAGGCACACCTTGTCGACGTCGCTTCCCGGGCCCACGACCAGTTCCATGAATTTGTCGATCAGCCGCGCGGGAAGGTTATCAACGCAGTAAAACCCCTCGTCCTCCAGAATGTTGATGGCGGTTTCCTTGCCGGCACCGCTCATGCCAGTTACGACCACAAATCTCATAGGTAGATCACTTCTCTTTCCAGCCTGATTCCGCTCTTTTTCTCTACTTCGTCCTGTATCGTCTCGATCAACGTCTTAATGTCCTTCGAGGTGGCCTGTCCCCTGTTGATGACAAAGCCGCAATGCTTTTCCGACACCTGTGCGTCCCCTACGGAAAAGCCCCTGAGCCCCGCTTCTTCGATCAGCGCGCCCGCGAAATGTCCTTCCGGCCGTTTGAACGTACTGCCGGCGGACGGGTATTCGAGCGGCTGCTTTTCCCGGCGCTTCAACAGGAGGTCTTCCATGGTGTCCGCGATCTCCTTCGTGTCTTTTTTCTGTAAGGAGAACACCGCTTCCAGCACGATGGCGGGCGTGGTCTTTAAGAGCGACGTCCGGTAGCCGAAGGCCATCTCCTCCCCGGAAAGCGTCCGGATGCTGCCGTCCGGAAACAGGAGCGTCACCTCTTTGACGACGCCCTTCACCTCTCCTCCGTAGGCGCCGGCATTCATGACGATGGCGCCGCCGACCGTCCCGGGGATCCCACAGGCAAACTCGAGGCCGGAAAGCCCCGCGTCTCTGGCGCGGACAGAAAGCATCACCATAGAGGCGCCTGCCTGCGCGCGGAGCGTGTCGTTCTCCTGCGCGATGCGGTCAAACCCTTCGGCAATCTGCACGATGACACCGTCAAATCCCGCGTCGTCCGCGAGGACATTCGTCCCCCGTCCGAGGACAAAAAACGGCACGTCCTTTTCCCGGAGGATCTGCATGACGGCAAAAAGCTCGTCTTTTTCCGCGATCCGGACAAAGCAGGCCGCCTTTCCGCCGCAGCGAAAGGAGGTGTGCTCCGAGAGCGGCTCCTCTGTCTTCACGCGCTCTTTAGCTACGACCTTCCGCAGCGCCTCTGCGATTTTTGTTCTGTCAAAGTGCCCCATGTCTTTCCTGCCTTACACCGTCTCCGGCTTCTTGTTCAAAAGCGACTTCTGCACGCGCTTGTAGAGTTCTTCCGTCGCGTTGTATCCCATCTCTTTTTGTCTGTGGTTGGCGGCAGCCGACTCGCAGATGACCGCGAGATTCCTGCCGGGGCGGATGGGGATGTTGTGACACACCACCTTGTTCCCCAGATATTCGATGTATTCGTCCTCCAGGCTGACGCGGTTGTAGACCTTGTTTTTATCCCATTCCTCGAGATGGATCACGAGATCGATGTTCGTGATGTCGCGGACGCTGGAAACCCCGAAGAGTTCCTTGACGTCAATGATCCCGATGCCCCTGAGTTCGATGAAGTGCTTCGTCACGTCGGGCGCCGTCCCAAGGAGCGTCACCTCACTCACCTTGCGGATCTCCACCACATCGTCCGACACCAGCCGGTGGCCTCTCTTGATCAGCTCCAGCGCCGCCTCCGATTTGCCGATGCCGCTTTCCCCGGTGATCAGAACGCCGACACCGTAGATGTCCACCAGCACGCCGTGCACGGAAATGCAGGGCGCCAGTTTGACATTGAGCCACCGGATGAGCTCCGCCATGAAGACGCTGGTCGCGCGCTTTGTTCCGAAGATCGGCACGTTGTTCTTCCTGGCCAGTTCCAGAAACATCTCGTCCGGCTGAAAGTCGCGGCAGAAGACAACGCAGGGAAGTCCCGCCGACAAAAAGCGGGAATAGTTTTCTTCCTTTTGTTCCGTCGTCATCTGTCCCATATAGGAGTGTTCCACGAAGCCGATGATCTGGATCCGCGACGGATCAAAATGTTCAAAGAATCCGTACAGCTGGATGGCCGGCCGGTTGACATCCGGCTCCTTGATCTCCGTGTGGTCGATCGGGATCTCCGGCGTGAGATTCTCCAGCTTCATCTGTTTTACGACGTCTTTTAGCGTTACGCTTGCCATAGTCTGTCCTCTTATGCCTGCGGGTGAAAAAAGTCGTACACCGCCTGCGCTTCTTTTTTGCTCAGTTCCGGTACCGAAAGAAGCGTGTCCACATCCGCTTCCATGATCTCCCGAATGGAGGAAAACCTGCGCATCAACGCCTTCTTGCGTGCCTCTCCGATGCCCGGGATCTCGAGGAGCTGCGAGGCGGTCTGCGCCTTGCTGCGAAGGGACCTGTGGTACGTGATCGCAAACCGGTGCACCTCGTCCTGGATCCGCGTGATCAGCTTAAAGCCTTCCGAGCGGGTATCAATCGGGATTTCTTTATTATTATAATACAACCCCCTCGTGCGGTGCGCGTCGTCCTTGACCATTCCGCATACGGGGAGAGAGATGCCGAGTTTCTGCAGCACGGAAAGGGCGATGTTCACCTGGCCTTTTCCGCCGTCCATCAGGATCAGGTCCGGGAAGCGGGCAAAGCCGGTCTCTTCTTTTTCGCCTGCCTGTTCCGAGAGGCCGTGCTGAAACCGTCTCGTGAGGACTTCTTCCATGCAGGCATAGTCGTCCGGTCCGGCCACGGTCCTGATCCGGAATTTGCGGTAGTCGCTGCGTTTGGGTCTTCCCTTTTCATAGACGACCATGGATCCGACGTTGGCGAATCCGCTCGTGTTGGAAATGTCGTAGGCTTCCATGCGCTGCAGTCCCTGCAGTCCCAGGAGTTCCGCGATCTCCCTGACGGCGCCGAGCGTCCTTCCCTCTTCACGCTTCAGTCTTTCCTTATCCTTTCCGAGGATGAGCGCTGCGTTCTCGGACGCAAGCTCCACCAGCTTTTCCTTCTTCCCCTTCTGCGGGACCAAGATCTCCACCTTGCCCCCGCGCCGCTCGGAAAGCCAGGTCTCCAGGATCTCCTTTTCCTCGATGGCTTCCGGAAGCATGATCTGCCGCGGCACAAACGGGGTGCCACCGTAGAACTGCTGCACGAAATCCCTCAGGACTTCCGCCTTTGTCCTGCCTCCGATGTGCGTCATATAATAATGCTCTCTGCCGATCAGCTTCCCGTCCCGGATAAAGAAGGTCTGCACGACGCCGCTGGCATCGCCTTCCCTCACGGTCTCTACTCCTTCTGTTTCCTCGGTCTCGATGGCAATGCCCAGAACGTCCTTATTCTCTCCGATCCCTTCGGACATCTTCTGCTTTTCGGAAAGTTTTTTGACACTGTTCAGAAGATCCCGGTAGGAAGCCGCTTCCTCAAATCGCATGTCTTCGGCCGCTTCCTCCATCCGGCGCGTTAAGTCCCTTACCGTATCCGTATACTTCCCTGATAAAAACGCAAGCGCCTTTTCCACCGCTTCCCGGTACTCCTCTTTTGAGATCAGGTTTGCGCACGGGGCGGAACACCTCCCCATGTGATAGTTCAGGCACGGCCTTTCCTTCCCGATGTCCCGCGGCAGCACCCGGTGACAGTCCCTGAGTCCGTAGGTCCGGTTCAACAGTTCAATGATGTCCCGGACGGCCACCGCGCTGGTGTAGGGACCGAAGTACCTGGCCTTGTCCTTCTTCATCTGTCTGGCAACGAGGATGCGCGGATAGTCTTCCTGCACCGTGACTTTGATGTAGGGATAGGTCTTGTCGTCTTTTAAGAGGGTGTTGTATTTGGGACGGTGTTCCTTGATG
>JAGAHC010000031.1 GCA_017627275.1 Lachnospiraceae bacterium | reverse complement strand
TCCGGACCGATCGCCGCATTTAAGAGCGACGCATCGACCTGCGCCACATCCGTATCCGGCGCCGAAGCCGAAAGCGTTAACTGCGGGGAAAAGAAAGAGAAAAGGAGGGTCACCAAAAGCACGGCAAGAACTGCCGCAATCCTTGAACTGCGTTGAAATACCCTCCTGAATTCCATGTATTGACTCCTTGCACTTTTTGCAATGTCTGCGAAACATTACAAAATTGTTTCAATACATGTTTATCATAGCTGAAAACACAAGATATAGCAAGGAAATCGCAGATTTTGTGTGAGATGCGGCGGGAGGACACATTTTATGGATGGCCGGCCCCAGATATGGAAGGAACCACTGTCCCTGAGAAAACTGGTTCCGAAATGCGGGACCAGTTACCTCAGGGACAGTGGTTCCTTTTATTAAACCTTAAATTCCTTCTTTGCTCCAGGGCTGCAGGTGAGGTTGATGCCGAGCCGTCGGAAGATGTCCTCGTCGACGGGCGAGAGGATGACGGTGGAGTGGGCCTCCGCGCCGTGGAGCTTGGGGAGCTGATTCAGGGCCGTCATGGCAAGCGGATTCTGGGAGGCACTTCCGGAGAGAGCGATCAGGGTCTCGTCCGTGTGGAGCCTCGGGTTTCCGCCGCCGAGGTATTTGGTCTTTAACTCCTGGATCGGCGTGATGGTCGAAGGAGAGACGAGCTTCAGCTCATCCGGAAGGCCGGCATAGTGCTTGAGCGCGTTCATGAGCGCGGCGGAAGCGGCACCTAAGGGATCGGTGGTGCGGCCGGTGATGATGGTGCCGTCCGGGAGCTCCATCGCCATGGCGGGCGCGCCGGTCTCTTCCTGGCGCGCAAGCGCCGGCTTCACGACCGGGCGGTCTTCCGGCGTCAGGCCGGACTGCTTTAAGAGCAGCTCCTGCTTAAAGAGCTCCTCCTTCGGCGCGTTGCCCTGCTTCACGTCGCAGGCCGTCTTAAAGTAGCGCCGTATGATCTCCTGGTTGGCGGCTTCTCTGCAGATCTCGTCATCGCTGATGGCGTATCCCAGCATGTTGACGCCCATATCGGTGGGCGATTTATAAGGGCTTTCGCCCATGATGCCTTCGAAAATGGAGGCGAGGACCGGAAAGACTTCCACGTCGCGGTTGTAGTTGACGGTGGTCTCGCCGTAAGCCTCCAGATGGAAGGGATCGATCATGTTGACGTCGGAAAGGTTCGCGGTCGCCGCTTCATAGGCCACGTTGATGGGGTGCTTGAGCGGCAGGTTCCAGACGGGAAAGGTCTCAAACTTGGCATAGCCGGCCGAAACGCCGTGCTTGTGTTCGTGGTAGAGCTGCGAAAGGCAGGTCGCCATCTTGCCGCTCCCGGGTCCCGGGGCCGTTACGACGACGAGGTCGCGCTTCGTCTGAATATAATCGTTCTTCCCGTAGCCGTCCTCCGAGAGGATGAGCGGGATATTGTTGGGATAACCCTCGATGACGTAATGGATGTAGCAGGGGATGCCCTGGTCCTCGAGGAGCTGGCGGAATCTTCCGGCAGCAGGCTGTCCGGTGTACTGCGTGATGACGATGCTGCCCACGTAGAAGCCTCGCTCTTCCATCTTTTCCTTGATGCGCAAAGTCTCCGCCGCGTAGTTGATGCCGATGTCGTCGCGGATCTTGTTTTCCTCGATGGCGTCTGCGTTCACGGCGATGACGACCTCCACCTGATCCCGCACCTGCTCGAGCATCTTCACCTTGTTGTCCGGGGCAAAGCCCGGCAGCACGCGGGAAGCATGATAATCGTCAAACAGTTTCCCGCCGAACTCCAGATAGAGTTTTCCGAACTGGGAGATTCTTTCCTTGATATGGGACGACTGGAGTTCCAGGTATTTCTGCGAATCGAATCCGATCTTCGATGAAAGCATGACGCCTCTCCTTATGAGACATTTTCTACCAGATGATGTGGTTTCGCGAAGCAACACACACAATAAAAACAGTACTCATTATAGCACAACGCAGCGCAGGGAGAGTATGCTAAAATACTTTCTGAGACAAAAAAGTTTCCTTAGTATATCAGCGAAAAAGCAGGCGCAGATCGGGGGAAATATGAAAGACATCATGATCATCGGCATTGCCGGCGGAACGGGGAGCGGCAAAACGACCATCACCAGGCAGATCGTGGAGCGCTTCGGGAGCGATGTGACCGTCATCTACCATGACAATTACTACAAGTCGCATCATGACCTGACGTATGAAGAGAGAACGAAGCTCAATTACGACCATCCGAATGCCTTTGACACCGACATGCTGGTAAATGATCTGGCAAACCTCAAAGAGGGAAGAGAGATTGAATGCCCGGTCTATGACTACACGATCCATGACCGGTCGGAAGAGACCATCACCGTGCGCCCCTCGCGCATCATCGTCGTGGAAGGGATCCTGATCTTTTATCCGGAAGAGCTGCGCAAACAGATGGACATCAAGATCTTCGTGGACGCCGACGCGGACGTGCGGATCCTGCGGCGCATCAACCGTGATGTCAAAAAGCGTGGCAGGACGCTCGACAGCGTCATCAACCAGTACCTGGATACGGTCAAGCCGATGCACGAGGCCTTCGTGGAACCGTCCAAGCGCCATGCGGACGTCATCATCCCGGAAGGCGGAAAAAACCAGGTGGCGCTGGAGATGCTGTTAGGGCGGATGCAGGCACACCTCGACGCGACCAGAGGCAGAGAAGAGAGACCGGAATAAGTTCAGGAATTTTTCACAGCTTGTTTGTTGCGGGAAACAGGAACAGTATTTATAATAGCAATTAGATTGTTTACAATCTATTTCCCGAAAACAAGAATAAAGTAACAGAAGGCAAAGTATGAGTCAGGATAATCAAAACAAACGTCCGCAGGACGACCGAAATCAAAACAACAGCGAGAACGGATCGGACAAGAAGGGCGGAAGACCGCCCAGACAGAATCTGTTCTTTATGGGTCTGGCGACCCTCTTTATGCTGCTCTTCATCAGCTTTTTCATGCAGAGCATGCGCGGGACGACCAACCGGGAGATCACGTACAACCGTTTCATCGAACTGATCGAAAAGGATGAACTGGAAGAGGTCTCCATCGAGACCGACCGGATCGTGGTGACGCCCAAGGAAGGCGTGGTCATCAAGCCGGAGGATGAAGCGGGAAGCGGAGAGGAAAAGCCGGCCGTCAATCCGATCGCCAGAGGGCAGAAGATCACCTATTACACAGGAAAGATTGAAGAGGACGATACGCTGACGGCACGTCTTTTGGAGAAGGGCATCAAGGTCAGCGGCGACGTGCCCGATTCGACGGCCATCGTAGTCTCGTTCCTTTTGACCTATGTGATGCCGATCATTCTGATGTGGGTGCTGCTCTCGCTCCTTTTCCGCAGGATGAACGGAAGAGGCGGCCCGATGGGGGTCGGCAGAAGCACTGCGAAAGAATACGTACAGCGGGAGACCGGCGTCACCTTTGCGGATGTGGCCGGCGAAGATGAAGCGAAGGAGTCGCTCGAAGAAGTGGTCGACTTCCTGCACAATCCGAACCGCTATGTGGACATTGGCGCAAAGCTCCCGAAGGGAGCGCTGCTCGTCGGACCGCCCGGTACCGGCAAGACGCTCCTCGCCAAGGCGGTAGCGGGCGAAGCAAAGGTCCCGTTCTTCTCGCTCGCAGGCTCTGACTTCATCGAACTCTATGTAGGCGTCGGGGCATCCCGCGTGAGAGACCTGTTCCGGGAAGCGACGAAGAATGCGCCCTGCATCATTTTTATCGACGAGATCGACGCCATCGGCAGAAGCAGGGATTCCCGCTTCGGCGGCGGCAACGACGAACGCGAACAGACGCTGAATCAGCTCCTGTCGGAGATGGACGGCTTTGATACTTCCAAGGGGATCCTGGTCCTTGGCGCAACGAACCGTCCGGAGATCCTGGACAAGGCGCTCCTGCGTCCCGGCCGTTTCGACCGGCGTATCATCGTCGACCGTCCGGACCTGAAAGGACGTGTCGCGATCCTGAAAGTCCACTCGAAGAACGTCAAAATGGACGAGACCGTC
>JAGAHC010000004.1 GCA_017627275.1 Lachnospiraceae bacterium | reverse complement strand
CACCAGGATCCCCAGCCCCGCAAACGACGCCTGTCTGTAGGCGGTCGCGGGATTCAGCCTTGTGAGAACGACGATCCCGAGCCCCGTCAGGAAGCAGACGGTATGAAACAGCGACCGGTTGGCCTCTCGGTAAAGAAACCGGTACAGGAGGATGGCGCCGATGAGGACCGCCGTGACGAGGATCCCGAACAAAAGAAGAGTCCCGCCCCGCGCAGCCTGGAGCGTCAGAAAGGAAAGAAGGAGAAAGGCGCCAAGAGAGACGACCTGTGCCGCCTCCAGAAGGCTTCTTACCCTTTTTTCTTCCACCCGAAGCAGCGCAAAGGCCGCGCCCGTAAACACGAGCACGCAAAGCGCGCAAAAGTATCTGGTTGTCGAAAGAATGTATACCTGCATTGCTGTTATATGGCACCCTTACGGAAATGCCCGGTCGTAAACGTTGTTTCGCCGGATGGCAAGCTGTCATTTGCAAGGACTGCGGGAAGTTTCATTCTGTCCGTTCCTTCCCCCGCAAGCCCCGCAAGGAAAAAGGCGCAGACTTCCCTTGTCTCTTCTTCCGTCTCCGTCGTAAAGGACAGCCGGTACGCATCCGGCTTCAAAAGGTTTTCGTCCTGCAGGCTTCCGTGCAGAGACGTCGGGACGGCGTTGTAGATGACATTGGTGCAGAGTTGCCGCTCCTTCCCACAGATACAGTGCACGGGGAAGAGCATGTCCCTTCTATCCCGCAGGGACCAGTACGCTTCTTTTTGGTCGCAGCATCCGGCGCTCATCTTCACGCAGCCCGCGGAAACCATGAGTTCCGCTCTTCCGTAAAGCGGAAGCAGAAAGAAGTCGTCCTCCTTCTTGTTCTTCAAAAACGTATCCGCGACTTCCTCGATCCGGAGTTCATACGGAAGGACTGCGCCGTTTATGAGGGGCGATAGCACCTTCTTCGAAGCGCGGTTCCACTGATAGCAGGAAGCATCCGCAAGGATGGGACCCGCGTACCCGTTTTCCCGCAGGAACATCATCTCTTCCACGGTACGGACCAGCGCCCCGTCAAAACGCCCTTCCCGAAGGCCCTCCAGGATCTCCTGCAGATACGGCCTTGCGCTCTCCCGAAAAACGGGCGGCAGGGCGATCAGATGAAAGACCCCGGACGCACGGAGCGTATCCCACTCCGGCGACAATATCCTGTCCCAGAACGCGTTGTCACCGACAACATCCAGTATAACAGAAGTGATCCCGCCGGCGATTGCACCGCGGTACTGTTCGAAGGTCTGCACCTGGGCGTAGACATCTTTTTTCAAAGGAGCGCCGGATGGCATTTCCGCTGCCTGCGCCTGCTCTTCTGCCTTTTCTTCTTCCCCGGGGAAAAGCGTATACTCCTGTAAAAGATCCTCCAGCGCCGCCCGGCGCAGCGCGTTCAGTTCCGAGACGGCAAGAAAGACATCGTCCCCCATCGAGACCGTGATGTCTTTTTCGTTCAGCGCAAACGGAGAGTCTCCGGTTTTCAGCAGCTGCTTTGCGACATCCTCCTTCGAGAGCGGCCGGTTCTTTGCCTGCTGTACAAGGCCGCCGACGGCGTGGCCTTCCTTTCCTTCTTCCGTCCGCAGGATCAGTTCCGCCGCCTCGCCCGGAATGAGCTTCACTTCTCCCGTCACTTTCTTAGCACGGTAGGAAAGACAGTAGCCGTTCCGTATCTGCGCAAGCAGTTCCTCCGAGGCTCCCAGGTATCCGCCCTTTTCCATCGTAACGAGATCCCGCCCGTTGCGTTTCGTGTAATAGCCGGTACTCAGATCCTTCCGGATATACAGGGAATGCAGCATCTCGATGTCGCCGGGATCCACCACCCACGGTGTCGGCCTCCCCGCCGCATCCCACACGCGGAATCGGTCCAGGTATTTGCGATACATCGCCGTTACGCCTGCAACATACTCCGGCTTCTTCATCCGCCCCTCGATCTTGAGCGAATCCGCGCCCGCGTCCAGGATCTCCGGCAGGATACTGAGTGTCGTTAAGTCCCGCATCGAAAGAGGATACAAGGAACCACTTTTCTCAGGGACAGTGGTTCCTCCGGGACCAGTTTCCTCAGGGAAAAGTGGTTCCTTCCTGTCGTTCAGGATGTCAAAGGGCAGCCGGCAGGTTCCGGCGCAGCGGCCGCGGTTGCCGCTGCGGCCGCCGAGAAAGCTCGAAATCAGGCAGCGGCCGGAATAGGCGTAGCACATTGCGCCGTGGACGAAGGCTTCGATCTCGATGCCTTCCTTTTTGAGAAGGGAAAGTTCCGAAAGGGAGAGTTCCCTCGCGGGGACGACGCGCCTGATGCCGTGCGCCTTTAAGAAGCGCACACCTTCTGCGGTCGTAACGGACATCTGGGTGGACGCATGGATCTTTAGCCCGGGACAGGTCCTGTGGATCTCCTCCGCAAGGCCGAGATCCTGGACGATGACGCCGTCCAGCCCCGCTTCATAGAGTCTTTTGACAAAGGAGACGGCATCGCGCAGTTCTTTCTGCCGCATGAGCACATTTGCCGTCAAAAAAACACGCACATGGTATACATGGGCTTCCCGGATGACCTGCTTAAGGTCCTCTTCCGAAAAGTTGTCTGCATACGCACGTGCGCCGTACTGCTTTCCTGCAAGATAGATGGCATCCGCACCCGCATTCACCGCAGCAATGACGCAATCCTTATCTCCCGCGGGTGCCAGCAATTCGATGAAAGACATGTCTCCTGTGATTATCTTCCTGCGTTTCCGTTATATCCGTGCGGCGGATTCTGAGGGGTTCTCTGCACGGACTGAAGATTGTCGAGCTTCGTCTGCAGTTCAAATGCCTTGCGCGAAGCTTCTTCCTTCTCCTCGCTGAGTTTCTTCATGGCGGCTTCCGCATTCTCCAGCTTGATCTGCGTGGAGATCAGCTCATGCTTGATATCGTACAGATCCTTTTCCTTGCCGTTCGTCTCGTCTTTGAGCCGCTCGTTTTTGGACTGCTGCTTAAAATAATCGTCCGCCAGATTGATCTCCAACAGCACCGTCTGGATGTCCGGCGCCAGTCTGCTGTATCCGTTCATGGCCTCCAGCTCAGCGATCTTCCCGTTCAGATACGTGGCGATCTTCTGCAGATACTCCTCGCTTTCGTACCCGGAAAGCGTGTACACCTTCCCGCCGATCAGCACTTCCACGTCGGTTTTGTTTTCAGCCTGCGGATTCATTTCTGCCATGTCTCATTCCCTCTTTGTCGTATTTTTAAAAACGTTTATCTCAAGTCTCATTATAGTGGATAACCCGAAAGATCACACCTCTTCGTCTCCCGGATACGGGATGCCCAGATGCTCATAGGCAAACCGCGTTGCCACTCTTCCGCGCGGCGTGCGCTGGATGAAGCCGTTCTGCAGAAGATACGGTTCCACCACATCCTCGATGGTGCCGGCGTCTTCACCGATCGAAGCCGCCAGCGTATCCAGTCCCGCAGGACCTCCGTCGAACTTCCCGATCAGGGTCGACAAAAACCCGCGGTCGACTCTGTCGAGTCCCATCTTGTCGACGTCCATCAGATCGAGCGCGGTCTTTGCGACCTCCTCGGTGATCACGCCGTCAAACCTAACCTGCGCGTAGTCCCGCACGCGCTTCAAGATCCGGTTGGCCAGTCTCGGCGTACCGCGGCTTCTCTTTGCCATCTCCGCGGCGCCCTTCTCCTCCAGCCGTACTTCGAGGACGTCGGCGCTCTTTAACAAAATCGTCTTGAGCTCATTCTGGTTGTAATACTCCAGCCGGTGGATCAGCCCGAAGCGGTCCCGGAGCGGTGCCGAAAGGAGTCCCGCCCTGGTCGTTGCGCCGATCAGCGTAAAGGGCGGCAGTTCCAGCCGAATGGACCGGGCTGTCTGGCCCTTGCCGATCATGATGTCGATGCAGTAGTCCTCCATCGCGGGATACAGCACTTCCTCGACCTGTTTGTTCAGGCGGTGGATCTCATCGATAAACAGGATGTCACCTTCTTTTAAGCCGTTTAAAATGGCCGCCATCTCGCCCGGCTTCTCGATCGCCGGTCCGCTCGTGATGCGGATGCCGACGCCCATCTCGTTGGCAATGATATTCGAAAGCGTCGTCTTGCCCAGTCCCGGCGGTCCGTACAGCAGCACGTGGTCTAACGGCTCCTTCCGCTGCTTCGCGGCGGTAACGGCAATCCCGATGCTGTCCTTGATCTTCTGCTGGCCGATGTACTCCTGCAGCGACTGCGGACGCAGAGACCCCTCGACGGCCTTGTCTTCCTCTGTGAAATTGGTCTCGATCATGCGTCGTTCCATATCTGTCCGTTACCCCAGAAACTGTAATGCATGCTTTAACAGAAGCTCCGTGTCTTCCCGGTCTTCTTCCGCCAGTTCTTCCCTGGCCGCGCGCACGGCCTTCACCGCGTTCATCCGCGGGTACCCGAGCGAAACGAGCGCTTCCGCCGCATCGGAAAGCGCGCCGCCTTCTTCCGAAGAAGTTTCGCCCGCAGGCATCTGCCAGTCATCCGCGCCGCTTCTATCCAGGGCGCTCAATTTGTCCCGCAGATCAAGGATCAGGCGCTCCGCCGTTTTCCGACCGATGCCCGGCGCCTTCGAGATCGTCTTTACGTCGCCCGATACGATGGCAAACCGGAGGTCATCCGCGCTCATCCCGGAAAGAAGGGAGAGCGCTCCTTTGGGTCCGATCCCGCTCACGGTGATCAGCTTCTTATACAGTGACAGCTCGTCTCTTGTCAGAAACCCATACAGAAGCAGCGCGTCTTCGCGCACATAGGTATAGGTGTAGAGCTTGCACTCCGCACCGTTCCCCATGGAAGCAAGCCTCGAAGCCGTTTCCGCAGAAACGAGCACTTCGAAGCCCACCCCCTGTACGTCGATGACGACGCTGTCTTCCGTGATCTCGGCAATGCTGCCGCTTACAAATCCGATCATCAGTTGTTGATCAGCTTCTCTTCTTCTTTATTCCAGCTGTAAAGCTCGCGGATCTCCTTGCCGACCTGCTCAAGCTGGTGCTCCGCGGCGATTCGGCGCATCGCGTTGAATCTGACCTGGCCGCCGGCTTCGGACATGTCCGCAAGGAATTCCTTCGCGAACGTTCCGTCCTGGATCTCCTTCAGCGCCTGCTTCATGGCCTTCTTCGTCTCTTCCGTGATGATCTTCGGGCCGGTCACATAGTCGCCGAACTCCGCGGTGTTGGAGACGGAATAACGCATACCGGCAAATCCGGACTGATAGATCAGGTCGACGATCAGTTTCATCTCGTGGATGCACTCAAAGTACGCATTGCGCGGATCGTAGCCCGCTTCCACAAGGGTCTCGAATCCCGCCTGCATAAGGGCGGTCACGCCGCCGCAGAGAACGGTCTGCTCGCCGAACAGGTCGGTCTCGGTTTCCGTACGGAAGGTCGTCGTCAGAAGTCCTGCTCTTGCGCCGCCGATCGCAGCGCCGTAAGCGAGCGCCTTCTCCAGCGCCTTGCCGGTCGCATCCTGCTCGACTGCCACGAGCATCGGCACGCCCTTGCCCGCCAGGAACTCGGAACGGACCGTGTGGCCCGGCGCCTTCGGCGCGATCATCGTGACGTCCACGCCTGCCGGCGGTTTGATCAGTCCGAAATGAATATTGAAACCATGCGCGAACATCAGCATGTCGCCGTCCTTTAAGTTCGGCTCGATCTCTTCTTTGTATAATTTGGCCTGCTTCTCATCGTTGATCAGGATCATGATGATGTCTGCCATCTTTGCCGCTTCCGCGACCGGATAGACCGTTACGCCCTGCGCCTCGGCCTTCGCCTTGGACTTCGAACCTTCGTAAAGGCCGACGATGACATCGCAGCCGGACTCCTTTAAGTTCAGCGCGTGGGCATGTCCCTGCGAACCGTACCCGATGATCGCGATCTTCTTGCCGTCGAGCTTTGCAATGTCACAATCCTTCTCATAATAGATCCTTGCCTGTTCCGCCATGATTGACTCCTCTCTTTCCTTCTATAAAAATAACAACTCTTATTTCCGTGCTTTCTTACCGTTCTTCTTCTGCTGCAGCTTCTTCTCTTCTTCCAGCGCCCGCATGTGATCTGTCCAGCCGCGCACCGTGCCGTCGTCCTCGATGTGCACGACGCGGTCGATCCCGCGTCCCAGTGCCGCAATGCCGGTCCTGGCGAGCTCCAGGATCTCGTATCCCTCCAGCAGATCCAGGAAGGCATCGATCTTATCCTGGCCGCCCACGATCTCGATCATCAGAGACTGCGGCGCTACGTCGATGATGTTGGCGCGAAAGATGTTGGAAAGCGAAATGACGCCTTCGCGTTCCTTGGCAGAGACCTTGACCTTGACCATCGCCAGTTCCCTGTACACACTCTCCTCGGGCTTTAATTCCCGCACGTCGCGCACGTCAATGAGTTTGGCGACCTGCTTTTCGATCTGCTCAAGGATCGCCTCGTCGCCGCTGGTCACAATGGTGATGCGCGTAAACCTTGGGTCAGCCGTGACACCGGCCGTAATGCTCTCGATGTTGTATCCCCTGCGGGAAAACAGTCCCGAGATCCTTGAGAGGACGCCCGATGTATTATCGACGATGATCTGAAATACTCTGTCCATCTTTGCTCCTTTGCTTTCTAAAACCCTCTTTGCAAAACTTCCCTCTATTTTATCACAGCTTACAGGTCAGGGCCCCTGTCACAGTTTTGCCGTCGCCAGCGTCCCCGTCCTTGTGACCTCGACGATCCCGAGACCTTTCAGGGAAAGAATGAAGGTCTTGATCCTGTCCGGCGTATCGCACATCTGCAGCGTCATGAGAGTCTCGTTCATGTCGACGATCTCCGCGCCCATGATCTCGCAGTTTTCCATGATGTCCTTGCGGTTGTTCCGGTTGTATTTGACCTTCACGAACAGAAGCTCTCTGCAGATCGAATCCGTCTCGTGAAAGGCATTGATCTTGATGACGTCGATCTTCTTGTTGAGCTGCTTTTCGATCTGCTCCAGCGTATGTTCTTCTCCGGTGGAAACGATGATCATGTTGGAGACCGCCGGGTCTTCGGTTTCGCCGACCGTCAAAGAGTCGATGTTAAAGCAGCGGCGCCAGAAAAGTCCTGCGACCTTGCAGAGGACGCCCGCTCTGTTTTCCACCAGGACCGAATAGATTCTTTTCATGCCATTTCCTCCGGATCCACATCACACACCAGGATGGCCGGGTGATCATCCAACAGGAATTCCCGCAGCACATCGTTTACTTCCGACTCCTCCGAGATGTGGTAGTATTCCATCTCATATGCCTGCGCAATGCATTCAAAATGCGGACTGTCATCCATCTCCGTCATGGTATAGCGTTTCTCGCAGCGAAGTTTCTGATACTGGTACACCAGGCCGAGCGTATGGTTCTGCAGGATGACCACCTTCATCGGGACCTTGTACTGATGGATCGTCCCGAGTTCCATCATGGTCATCTGGAAGCCCGCGTCGCCGCAGAGTGCCACGACCTGTCTGTCCTTCTCCGCGATCTGTGCGCCCATGGCCGCCGGCAGGGCATACCCCATCGAGCCGAAGCCGCCGCTTGTCAAAAAGAGCCCTTCCCGCACCGCGAAGTTCGCGCAGGCCCACATCTGGTTCTGTCCCACGTCGACCGTGATGATGGCGTCCTTATCCATCGCATTCGACAGCGTGTGGATAAACGCCGCGGGGTCGATGGTGTGCGGTGCCCGCTTCCGCATGTTGTTGCGGGATGCGATCTGCTTGTCCTGTTTGGCCTGCGTTTTGTATTCCGTAAGTTTCCTTAAGAATGCCGACGTGTCGGTCGTGATCTCGTGTTTTTCGATCTCCTTAAAGATCGTCCGGATGTCACCGACGAGCGGTGTGGTGGCGCCGGTGATCTTTCCGATCTCCGCCGGATCCACGTCGATGTGGATCAAAACCTTGCCCGTCATGACCAGTCCCGGCTGCGAGACCGACCGGTCCGCCACGCGCGCGCCGACCATCATGATGAGGTCTGCTTCGTTCATGGCACGGTTGCCGTAGGACTGCCCGTTGTTGCCGACCATCCCGAAGTACAGTGGGTGGTCGCTTGGCATCACGCCGATCCCCATCATGGTCGAAACGACCGGCAGCTGATAGCGTTCCGCAAACTGTCTTATCTCCTTCTCGGCGCCGGAAAGATGGACGCCGCCGCCAACGCACAGGATCGGCTTCTTTGCCTTCGAAAGCTGGAGGCAGACGTTCTTGATCTGCTTGCCGTTGCCGCGGACCGTCGGCTTGTACGTCCGCATGGAGATCTCCTTCGGATAGGAAAACTTGCCCGCTTCCGCCAGCTGGATATCCATCGGGAAGTCGATCAGCACCGGTCCCTTTCTGCCGCTTCCCGCAATGTAAAACGCTTCTTTCACGATGCGCGGGATATCCGCCGGATCCCGGACGATATAGCTGTATTTGACGAAGGATTCGCAGGCGCCCGAGACGTCCGCTTCCTGAAACACGTCGTTGCCCAGAAGATGGGATTCCACCTGTCCCGTGATACAGACGAGCGGAATGCTGTCCGCAAACGCCGTGGCGATGCCGGTGATCAGGTTTGTGGCGCCGGGGCCGCTGGTCGCGACACAGACACCGACCTTTCCGGTGGTCCTGGCATAGCCGCCTGCGGCATGCGCCGCATTCTGCTCCTGCCTGATCAGGATCTCTTCCACGGAGGAATCCTTCAACGCATCAAAAAAGGGCACGATCGCCACGCCGGGATACCCGAACAGCTTTTCGACCCCTTCTTTTTCCAGACATTTTACCAGTGATTGTGCACCATTCATGCCGCTATCCTCATTCTCCTTTTTTGCATGCTTTTCCTGATGTTAGCACGGCGGAAGTGACTTTTCAAACCTCATCTGCTATACTTTCAGACGTGTTGCACTTAACGACCGAAAACCATGACGAAAGGCAATCTGTATGAATCGATCCGCCCGTCTGCTTCAACATAAACTGCTGCTTCTTTGTCTTGTATTCTTAAGCCTCTTTGCCCTGACAGCCTGCGGGAAAAAGCAGAGCAAGGAAGAGCAGGCGTATCTTACCGAACTCTCTGTCTTCTTCGAGTCGCTCTCTCACTACGATGCCCAGATGGCATCGATCGATCCTGCCGGAGAGAACGCTTCGGAGGAGCTTTTGAAGACCATCGATAATATGGCAAATGACAGTGCCAGAGTGGCTTCGCTCGAGGCTCCGGAATCCTATGCGGAAGTGGCCTCTTCTGCCGTAAAGCTGTCCCTTGAAATGCAAAAGGCAAAGGACAGCTATCACAAGGCATTTGAAAGTGAGGCCTTTGATGAAAATGCGTATGCGGAGGGGAATGCCTCCTATGAAAAGGCAAATGCCGAACTGCAGCAGATGCTTACGCTTTTGAATCCCGAAGCCGAATAAGGCTGATCGCTTAAGAGATCACCTTCTTAAAACTCTTCTTCCCGCGCTTCACAAGGATCCCGTTTTCCAGTTCCTCTTTTGTATAGGATGTGGCAATGTCCGTGACCTTTTCGCCGTCCACGGTCACACCGCCCTGGGTGACGTTCTGTCTGGCATCGGATCTCGAAGTCGCAAGACCCGCGCGCACCAGGATCGAGAGGATGTCCGCCTTTCCGTCGCGGTAGTCTTCGTCGAGGAGTTTCACCTCGGGCGCGCTCTCCATATCGGGCGCTGCGCCGCCAAAGAGGCCTTCTGCTCCCTTCCTTGCCTTCTGCGCTTCCTCTTCGCCGTGGACGAGCGTCGTCAGCTCATAGGCAAGAATGTTCTTGGCCTCATTCAACTGGCTGCCTTCCCAGGCGTCCATCTCGTCGATCTGCTGCAGCGGCAGGAAGGTCATCATGCGCAGGCACTTTAATACATCGTCATCGCCGATGTTTCTCCAGTACTGGTAAAACTCGAACGGAGACGTCTTGTTCGGATCAAGCCACACCGCACCCTTCGCAGTCTTCCCCATCTTTTTTCCTTCGGAGTTAAGAAGAAGGGTGATGGTCATGGCGTAGGCGTCCTTTGCCAGTTTCTTGCGGATGAGTTCCGTTCCCGCCAGCATGTTGCTCCACTGGTCGTCCCCGCCGAACTGCATGTTGCAGCCGTAGCGGTTGTAGAGTTCGAGGAAGTCATAGCTCTGCATCAGCATGTAATTGAACTCGAGGAACGAAAGGCCGTTCTCGTTGTTTAAGCGGTTCTCGTAGCAGCGGGCGCGCAGCATTTCATTGACCTTGAAATGCGAGCCGATGTCCCGGATGAATTCGATGTAGTTTAAGTCGCGCAGCCAGTCGGCATTGTTGGCCATGATGGCGCCGTTGCCGTCTTTCCCTGCCTCTTCGAAATCGATGAAGCGGCTGATCTGCTTCTTGAAGCATTCGATGTTGTGATCGATCGTCTCGACCGTCATCAGCGTCCGAAGGTCCGTTCTGCCGGACGGGTCTCCGATCATGCCGGTGCCGCCGCCCATCAGGGCGATCGGTTTGTTGCCGGCTTCCTGCAGACGCTTCATCAGAAGGAGCGCCATGAAATGTCCGACATGGAGCGAGTCCGCCGTCGGATCGAATCCGATATAAAAAGTGGCCTTCCCGTGGTTGATCAGTTCCTTGATCTCTTCCTCGTCGGTGAGCTGCGCGAGAAGTCCTCTTGCCTTTAACTCGTCAAAAATCGTCATTCCCTGTTCCATCTTCTCTCTCCTTATGATTCGCTCTTTTTCTCCCTGCCCATCAATGCCTTCACCATATCGGCAGGTTCCATTTTTTCAAACAGGATACTGTAGACGCCGTCTACGATCGGGGTCTCGATCCCGTATTTTTCTCCCAGTTCCTTCGCGGCCTTGGCGCTGAAAACGCCTTCCACCACCTGATTCACCTTCTCCATCGCTTCGTCGGGCGTTGCGCCTTCTCCGATCAGGATCCCGGCACGGCGGTTTCTGGAATGCATGGAGGCGCAGGTCACGATGAGATCGCCGATGCCGGTGAGGCCGGAGAAGGTCTCCTCCCTGCCGCCCATCGCCACGCCAATCTTCGAGATCTCGGCGATCCCTCTCGTGATGAGCGCGGCCTTCGTGTTGTCGCCGTAGCCCAGTCCGTCCGCGATGCCGGCCGCCAGCGCGACAACGTTTTTGAGCGCCGCTCCCACCTGCATGCCGAGGATGTCGGAACTTGTATAGACCCGCAGGAAGTCGCTCATGAAGATATCCTGCACATACTCCGCGTCCTTTGGATCATCCGCGCCGGAGACGATCGCGGTGGGGATGCCTTTTCCCACTTCCTCCGCGTGCGTCGGGCCGCACAGGACCGATACTCTGCACTGCGGGATCTCTTCCAGGATGATGTCGGTAAGCGTTTTGAGGGAACCCTCTTCGATCCCCTTGGCGACGGAGACGATGAGCTGTCCTTCTTTGACAAACGGCGCCATCGCCTTGGCAGTCGACCTTGTAAAGTGAGACGGCACGGCAAGCACCAGTAAGTCCATACCGTAGATCGCGATCTCCAGAT
>JAGAHC010000030.1 GCA_017627275.1 Lachnospiraceae bacterium | reverse complement strand
GTGGAAATGGAAAAATGTGAAATGTTTTGTTATCAGTGCCAGGAGACCGCGAGGGGCACCGGATGCACAAAGGTCGGCGTTTGTGGCAAGAGACCGGAGCTGTCCGGAATGTTGGATCTTTTGGTCTATGCAACCAAAGGGCTCTCCTGTGTCACCACAAAGCTGCGTGAGGAAGGAAAAGAGGTCGGCAAAGATGTCAATCACCTTGTGACAGTCAATCTTTTTGCGACGATCACAAACGCCAACTTCGACCGCGATGCGATTATCGCCCGAATCAAAGAGACCTTGGCTGTCAAGGAAGAATTGCGTAAACAGCTTTCCGATCCGGACGCGCTGCCTGAAGCGGCACTTTGGAACGGTGACGAGAGTGAGTTCGATGCAAAAGCAACTTCCGACGAGGTAGGCGTACTTGCAACGGAGAACGAGGATATTCGTTCCCTGCGCGAAATGATCACATATGGACTAAAAGGGCTTGCTGCTTATTCCAAGCACGCCAATGCTCTGATGCAGGATAATGAAGAGGTGGACGCATTTATCCAGAGCACACTTGCCAGGCTTCTGGATGACAGCCTTGGAGTGGATGATCTCGTGGCTCTCACACTGGAGACGGGGAAATACGGTGTGGACGGCATGGCGCTTCTCGACGGGGCAAATACGGGCGCTTACGGAAATCCTGAGATCACAGAGGTCAATATCGGAGTAAGGAATAACCCCGGCATTCTGATTTCAGGACATGATCTGAAAGATCTGGAGCAGCTTCTGGAGCAGACCAAAGGTACCGGCGTGGATGTATATACTCACTCCGAGATGCTTCCGGCGCACTACTATCCGGCCTTCAAGAAATACGACAACTTCGTAGGGAATTACGGAAACGCATGGTGGAAGCAGAAGGAGGAGTTTGCCACCTTCCATGGCCCGATTCTCATGACCACAAACTGCATCGTGCCCCCTGCAGAATCCTACAAGGACAGGTTATGGACGACCGGAGCCGCAGGGTATCCGGGGTGTCGCCACATTGACGGCGAGTACGGAACCGTCAAGGACTTCTCCGCCATCATCGAGCAGGCCAAGACCTGTGCGCCGCCGCAGGAGATCGAGACCGGCAGCATCATCGGCGGTTTTGCGCATGAGCAGGTATTCACACTGGCGGACAAGGTCGTCGACGCACTGAAATCCGGCGCGATCCGCAAATTTGTCGTCATGGGTGGCTGTGACGGCAGGATGAAGAGCCGCGACTACTATACCGAGTTTGCCAAAAAGCTCCCGAAGGATGTGGTGATCCTTACGGCGGGATGCGCCAAGTATAAGTACAACAAGCTGGATCTGGGTGATATCGGCGGGATCCCCCGCGTACTGGATGCCGGGCAGTGCAATGACTCTTATTCGCTGGCACTCATCGCCCTGAAGCTGAAAGAAGTATTTGGTCTGGATGACATCAATGATCTGCCGATCGCATTCAATATCGCATGGTATGAGCAGAAGGCGGTCATTGTGCTTCTCGCACTTCTTTACCTCGGCGTGAGGAACATTCATCTCGGCCCGACGCTTCCGGGATTCCTTTCCCCGAATGTGGCGAAGGTTCTTGTCGAAAACTTCGGTATTGCCGGCATAGGAACAGTGGACGAAGACCTGAAGCTTCTCGTTGGAGAGATATAGACAATAGAAAAGTTCCCTTAGAAAGAAATGACAGCAACAAAGGCCTGCGGGAACCAAGTCGGAATCCGCAGGTCTCTTTTTGCATCGTCCGTGAGGGCAAAGTTCGAGTAGCGACTCAACAGTCCCAGCAAAAGTTCCTTACTCGAACCTCTGTGTTTATGCGGAGGTTCGATTTTTTTATTCTCCCTGTTACGCATTCTTACTTGCGAAACTTAAAAATTTTTTGAGTTTCGCAGGTAGCCGTGTTAACGACCGACAGGAACGCCTACGTCAAATCCGTCTTTACCACGATACTTGAGCGCGACCTTGTCGAACGATACGGCATTCGTGGTGTTGTTGTCTTGCGTAAGGTGTCCGAATTTCTGCTTGATAATATTTCCAATTTAACATCTCCCAACAAAATCTGATCTGATTCAGGATGCGGTTTTTTGCTGTCGCGATTGACGCGTTGCCGGACAGCCATGGACATGTATCAATGTCCGCGAGTAAAATACAATCAAGAATGTTGCTAATGGAGTGGAGAAAGAGACAGTATCAATGAAAAAGACATTTAATGTGGCAATAACTGTTGTTTTAGCGCTGGTTATGATGGCAGCGCCCTGCAGTGTCTTTGCAGAGCAGTCGCTCGATGACTCCGGAATCGATTACAGCGACGCTCTTGAGAAGACTTCCAGAAACGATTATCTTACAAGCGCGAATGCCTATGATTCAATGGATGCCCTGTATATGAATCCGGGCAGGGGGTTTTATTGGTGGCCCGGAACGCTTACGCTTCGTAATTCTTCCGGCAATAATCCGATAAATCCCAAATCTGAGAAAAGCAGTCTGATATATCTCCCGGTAAATCTATATGATTTCTCCGGCGCATATCATCCGGATGCAACAGGGGGCAGAGGGGAAGACAACGAACTTACGCAATCCGCATTGGATGCACTTGATAAAACTTTAAAGAACATCAGAAACAACAACAATCAGGTCATTCTGAGATTTATATACGACAAAAGCAATGATGGTGTTCAGGCAGATGAGGGCATCCTTGATCCGGCAACAAACAGACGCATAATAGAACCGGAACAATCCATGATACTACGACATATAGAGCAGCTTGGTCCGGTATTAAACGAGAACGCACAAGCCATTTATACTGTCCAGATAGGGTTTTACGGCAGCTGGGGCGAACTCCACAGCTCTGCAATGTGCACAAAGGAAAACATTAAAGGCGCTCTCGAAAAACTGCTGGAGGCCACAAGGACAAGCGACCTTAGGATATCTGTAAGGACTCCCCAAAGATATGCGGATTATCTTGGCATAAATATCGGGGATATCGAAAATGCAATATCTAGTCCGGGCGAAGATGCATACAGAGTTGCGGTCTTCAACGACGGATACCTTGGAAACGCAACAGACTGGGGAACATTTACCGATCGTGCCAGGGAGATCAACTGGCTGTCAACACAGGATCTGCACAATCCGTATGGAGGGGAAGCGATCCTGGATCAATACGGCCGGCCAAGCGATGTGGCAAAAGAGCCGAATGTTTTGGCAGAGATGTTCAAAACGCATACTTCGTATATCAGCCATACATGGAATCAGGCATTGCATACCTACTGGGCGTCGCAGACATATTCCGGCACCGGTGATGAATTCGAAGGGACGAATCTTTTTCAATACATTGAGTATCATTTGGGCTACAGATTCGTCCTCAGAGACAGCCGGCTCTATAAACAGATCGAAAGCGGCGATACGATGCCGGTCAATTATAAGATCGAGAATGTCGGATTTGGTAATCTGTTGTATCCGGTAGGATCCTGCGTATATATAACAGATAAGGACGGAAACGTGATCTTACAAAACGACGATATCGGCATTGACCCGAGGGATTATACCACGCAGGAGATCGTTGACAGCACGCTGAGCATTGCGCTTCCGGGCGACCTTCCTTTGGGAGAATACAGTATTTACATTCAGTTTAAGATAGGTGACAGGATCGTCAATGGCGAAACAAAACCATATGGAGCGATTCGATTCGCTAACGAAGCCACATGGAACAGCAGTCTTGAAGCAAACCTTCTGGGTACATTTTCAGTGATCGATCATGAATGGGGCGAGTGGGAAAAGACAAAAGATCCAACCTGTTCTGCTGCAGGTGAAGAGCAGAGGGTCTGCAAAATCAATTCCTCTCACACGGAAACAAGAGAGACAGCGATTGACGAAGACGCCCATGATTTTGGCGAGTGGGTCGTAACAAAGCCGGCAACACAATCCGAAGAAGGCACAGAAACTCGCACGTGCAAAAATGATCCTGATCATACAGAAACACGAACCATTCCAAAACTTCCGGATCCACAGCCCGAAGATGATCCCGGAGATACGGATCCCGCAGATGACGGTTCGGAAAGCACCGATCAGCTAAGAGATGCTCTTGAAGATACCAGCCGGGAAACCGAAGATGATCCCGGCAGCAACCGGGATGCAGGGCCTGTGCATACAAACATCGAAGACGCCGGACAGACTCTGGAAAAGGGATCAGACGTAATCGTATCGAACGGAACGGAAAACGATCCCCCGCCAACAGGAGACACTTCCGGCTCGCTGATCTGGGGCGCAGTCCTGCTTGCATCCTTGCTGGCGTTGGCGGGAGCCATGCGTTCATTCGCTTCATACTAAACGCCTGTCAGAAGCACAAGGAAACAGGAAATAGAGTAAACTGGGTAAAGATCACAAAAAGCAGAAAGGAAACACAGAATGCTGTTTTCAGAGAAGGTCCTCACTAAGTACATACTGGAGGAGACGACGCCTCTTCCCGATAAAAATGCGACAGGTTACCGGCTGCGCCATCAAAAGACCGGTGCGCGGATCGCGCTGATCGAGAATGACGACGCCAATAAGGTGTTTTATATCGCGTTCCGTACGCCTCCGAAGGATGATACGGGGGTGGCGCATATTATCGAGCACAGCGTTCTCTGCGGCTCGGCGGAATTCCCGGTGAAGGACCCCTTTGTAGAACTGGCGAAGGGGTCGCTCAATACCTTCCTGAACGCGATGACGTATCCCGATAAGACCGTTTATCCCGTTGCCAGTGTCAACGAACAGGATTTTAAGAACCTCATGCACGTGTATCTGGACGCGGTCTTTTTCCCGGAGATTTACCGGAACGAAAACATCTTTCTGCAGGAAGGATGGCACTACGAGTTCAATGAAAAAGACGAGCTTCTGATCAACGGTGTCGTGTACAACGAAATGAAGGGTGCCGTATCCTCGCAGGATGACGTGCTGGAGACGACGAACTTCGCGTCCCTGTTCCCTCACACGACCTACGGAAAGGAGTCGGGCGGAAACCCCAAGGCGATCCCGACGCTTTCGTACGAAGAATTCCTGGATTTTCACAGGCAGTATTATCATCCGTCGAACAGCTATATTTACCTTTACGGAAACTTGGATATCGAAGAGCGGCTCCTGTATCTGGATGAAGCGTACCTTTCGAGGTTTGAGTATCTCTTTGTCGATTCTGCGATCGAAGAGGAGAAGGGCTTCCTTTCCCGCGTTGAAAAAGAGGCGCAGTTTGCGACGCTCCCCGGAGAGGATGCGGGCGCGACATTCTGCATGAATTATGTTTTTCCGAAGGGGATGGACGCCAAAACGGACCTCGCGATGAAGATCCTGGACTATGCGCTGACGGGCGCGGAAGGCGCGCCGGTCAAGGAAGCGTTTCAGGAAGCGGGCGTCGGTGCGGAAGTCTTAAGCTCATTTGAAGACGGGATCCTGCAGCCGACGGAATCCATCGTCTGCAAATATTGCGGCACGGACCAGAAAGACCGCTTTGCGAATACGCTGGAAGAGTGTCTTCGTAAAATGACGGAAGAAGGCATCGCTTCCGAAGACCTTCTGGCGTCGCTTTCCTCCTACGAGTTCCGGTATCGGGAGGCCGATTTCGGCGCATACCCGAAGGGGTTATTTTACGGCCTGCAGATGCTGGACACCTGGCTCTACGAAGACGATGGCGCATTCGACCGGATGAACATCGGGGCTTACTTCTCCGAGCTCAGGCAGGAGATCCTTAATACAGACCGCGACGGCAGGCACTTCGGCCTGTTCACGGAACTCATGAACACCTATTTCCTGAAGAATACCCACGCATCTCTGGTCAGCCTGTACCCGGAAGAGGGGCTGACGGCCAGGGAGGAAGAAGCGTTTGCCGCTAAGAACGCAGCCTACCTTTCTACACTGTCGGAAGACGAAAGAAAAGAGATCCGGCAGAAACAGGATGCGCTGAAGGCATGGCAGGACATGCCGGATCCGGAAGAAAACCTGAAGACGATCCCGATGCTGAAGCGAAGCGATCTGGACAAAAACGCAAAGAAATATGTCAATGAAGAAGGAGAGATCGCCTGGATCCCGGTTCTGAAACACAGGATCTTTACGAACCACATCCTCTACCTGGATTTTCTCTTTGACTTAAAGACGCTCTCGGAAGAGGAAGAAAGGATCCTGCCCGTATTCAAGACCATCTTCTCTGCGCTCGATACGGCATCTTACTCCTATGCTGCCCTGGATAGACGGATCCATATCGCCACGGGCGGGATCAGCTGCGCCTGTATTGCCTATACGGACAGCAAAGAGAACCGGCGCGTGCAGAAGCGGTTTGAAGTCTCGATGAAGGTACTGCCGGAGAATCTGCAGGAAGGCATCGCGCTCTTAAAAGAAGTCCTTTTCACGACGAAATACGAGGACGAAAAACGGATCCGCAACATTCTGGAGGAGGAGCGCTCTGCCATGAAGGCGACGCTTTCCGCCGCCGGCCATCAGACGGCATCGCTGCGTGCGCAGTCTTACTTCTCAGAGTCGGCCGTATTTGCGGAAAAGGTCTCCGGGATCGAAGCCTACCGGACACTGGATGCCATCCTGAACGAGGAAGAAGGGGTCAAAAAGATCCTGCCTGTTTTAAAGAGCCTCTCCCTCCATCTGTTCAGCAGGGAGAACCTGATGGTCGACATCATCGCGCAGGACGAAGACATTCCTGCGGTCGAAACAGAGATCCCGGCGCTTTGCGAGTCCCTGTTTCCGAAGGCGGAGGCGGCGGCACCCCCTGCATTCCGGAAAGAATTGAAACAGGAAGCCTTCACGACGGCCGGGCAGGTGCAGTATGCCTGCTATGCCGGAAACTATAAAGAAGCCGGTTTTTCCTATTCCGGCGCCCTTCGTGTCCTGCGTGTGATCCTCGGGTATGACTATCTCTGGAACCGTGTCCGCGTCATGGGAGGAGCCTACGGCTGCATGAGCGCCTTCGGCAGAGAAGGGACGGCGGTCCTGGTTTCCTACAGAGATCCGCATCTTCTGCAGACCCTGCAGGTCTACCGGGACGTTGTACAGTATCTGAAAGAGTACCGGGCGGACGAGCGGTCAATGACCGGGAGCATCATCGGCGCGATCAGTGTTCTCGATACGCCGATGACGCCTTTGATGTACGGAAGATTCTGCCTGAGCGGGTACATGACGGATTATTCCGAGGAGGACATGCAGAAAGAGCGGGACGAAGTCCTGAATATTACACCGGAGGACATCCGGGCGCTTGCGCCGATGATGGAGGCGGTTCTGAAAGACCCCGCACTCTGCGTCGTGGGGACCGAGTCCAAGATCACGGAGCATAAGGAACTGTTTAAGAACATAGCCCCGTTGATTTCATAGCCGATGCAACAAAGCGATGTGCTTTACGTGTTATCAGATGAGACCGTAAATGGAAAAGTCGGGAGGACCGACGGGGAGGAACGAATGAAAACCTTGCACAGAGCGAACCGGATCCTGGGATTGATCCTGGTGCTGACCATGCTGATCGGCTGTGGGAATTCGTCGGGGGCTGCGTCGTCATCGGCCGCCTACCATATGGCGGAGCCTGCGTCGCCCGCGGAAGGCGCCATGGATTACGAGATCGCCACGGAGGAAGCCTTTTTTACCGAAGACACTGTGGTTGAAGAGGCGTATGACAGTTCGACTTCGACGGATATGACGGCAGAAGAAGTCATCCCCGGCGACCGGAAACTGATCAAGACGGTTTACATCGATGCGGAAACATCCAACCTCTACCGCTTCGATCTGCACCTTTCACAGAAGGTGGCATCTCTCGGAGGATACCTTGAAAACGTCCATAAGACCACCGGCTCCGTGAGGAATCAGAATCCCTATGACTATATGGAGGACGGAAGGATCCTGACGGAGGAAGAGATCGAGGAGAGAAGCCGCTGGTCAAACGCCGATTATGTGATCAGGATTCCGGTCGGCAATCTGGACGGATTCGTAGATGATATCGACAACAGCGCCAACATCACCAGTCAGAACAGCAATGTCAATGACGTGACCTTAAACTACGTCGACATGCAGAGCCGAAAAGAGGCTTTAAAGACTGAACAGACAAGGCTCCTGGAACTGATGGAGAACGCAGAGTCGATCGAGGACATCATCACCATCGAAGGGAGACTGACGGAGGTCCGTTATGAGCTGGAAAGCACCGAATCGAAGCTTCGCGTGCTGGACAATCAGATCGACTACAGCACCATTCACTTAAGTGTCCGTCAGGTCAACCGCTACACGAGAGTGGAGACCCCGAAGTCCGTCGGCGAGAGGATCGCGGAAGGCTTCATGGACAGCCTCGAAGATGTGATCCACGGGATCAGAGAATTCGGCATCTGGCTGGTCATTCATCTGCCGTATCTCTTCGTGTTCTTTATTGTACTGTTCCTCGCGATCCGCTTTCTGGTATTCCTGATCCGCAGGTCGAAGGATACGCCGGAGAAGATGGAAAAAAGACGTCGCAAACGGGAAGAGAAGGAACGGAAAAAAGAAGAACGCCGCCTACGCAAACAGCAGGCAAAGACTGTAAAGGAAGAAACGGAAAATCATGAACCTAAAAACTGAAGCTGAGAAAAGAAAATCCGGATTCGTCACCATCGTCGGACTCCCCAATGTCGGAAAGTCGACGCTGATGAACAAAATGATCGGGCAGAAGATTGCGATCACGTCCTACAAGCCCCAGACGACCCGGTCGAGGATCCGTACGATTTATACCGACGAGAGGGGACAGATCGTCTTTCTCGACACACCGGGGATCAAAAAGATCCCGAACAAACTCGGCGAATATATGTACAAAGTATCCACCTCTTCGATTGGAGAGGTGGATATCGTACTGTTTATGTGCGAAGTGAAGAAAGCCTGGTCCGAGGAGGACGAGGCGATGCTTGCGCTGCTTCAGAAAGCAAAGGGAGCCGTGTTCCTCGTTGTTAACAAGATCGACAAGGTGAAAGAGGAAGATCTGCTGCCGTTCTTGCAGAAGATGTCGGAACGGTTCCGCTTCACGGACGTGTTTCCCGTGAGTGCCCGGACCGGAGACGGTGTCGAAGCGCTGATGGAGGCTTTGTTTCAGCAGCTCCCGGAAGGGGAAGCATTCTATGACGAGGAATTGGTGACGACGCAGACCGAGCGGGAGATCACGGCTGAGATCATACGGGAGAAGGCGCTGCGCCTTTTGCAGGAAGAAGTGCCCCACGGGATCGCCGTCAGCATCGAGCGCATGAAGGAGCGGACGACGAAGGCGGGAGAGCCGATCACGGACATCGAGGCATCCATCATCTGTGAGAAAGAATCCCATAAGGGGATCATCATCGGCAGGCAGGGCGCGATGCTCAAAAAGATCGGCGCGGCGGCCCGCGGCGATATCGAAGCCATGCTGCAGCAAAAAGCCAATCTCAAGCTGTTTGTAAAGGTAAGAGATGAGTGGCGCGACTCCGGCAATCAGTTGAAATCATTCGGCTATGACATTACATCCTTCTAAGGAAGACTCCAAAACCCATATCACCACACTCGGGATCGTACTGAAATCCTCCCCCATCGGAGAGTACGACAGACGGGTCGTTGTCCTGACGAAGGAACTCGGCAAGATCTCCGCCTTTGCCAGAGGCGCGAGAAGACCGACTTCTTCGCTTCTTGCCGCGACCGGTCCCTTCGTCTTCGGAGAGTTCACCTTTTTTGCGGGCAGGGATTCCTATACCCTGACGGAATGCCGCATCGAGCATGCGTTTTCCGACCTGTCCCGGGACGTTACGAAGGCCTGCTACGGATCCTACTTCCTCGAGTTTATGGACTACCTGACCAGAGAGGGCATGGACGAGACCCTGCCGCTCTTACTCACCTATGCCTCCCTGCGCGCCCTGGAAAGAGACCGGATCTCCGAGCGGCTGATCCAGTCCGTGTTTGAACTGCGCCTGATCATGCTGGAGGGAGAGTGGCGGGACATCCCGGAAGCAAACCTCCTCCCGGGCACCCTCAGAGCGCTTTCCCACATTCAGGAAAGCGACCTTTCCCGGCTCTATTCCTTCACCGTGAACGACACGGTCCTGAAGGAACTCGTCGCTCTTTCCGAAAAGCTGCGCAGCCGCGTTTTCCCCCACGACTTTTCCTCCCTCCGTATCCTGAAAGCCCTCCAGTAACGCTTTTTCATTGCAGGATAGGGTGCGAGTCGATATAATAAACTATTGTTGCAATTGCAGGATCACAAAAGGAACCGCTTTCTTCAGAAGAAACTGGTTCCTTTCAAAAAACAGAGTAGGATGAAACGATACGTCAGTCTGATCAATACAATATGCCTTTGCGTCATGGCGCTGCTATTGCTTGGCGGCTGCCAGAAGAGACAGGTGGAGAACAGCGCGGGTTCGCGCATGGAGTTCCAGAAAAAGGGCGTCATCAAGGTGACCAGCATCGAGAGCTTTGAACGCGAGTACTACGATGAAAAAGAGCTGGAGCAGATCATTGAGGAAACCGCCGAAGAGGTCGGCAAAGGCGTAAAGATCAATAAGTTCGGCGTGAAGAACGGACTGGCCACGCTGATCGTGACCTACCAGAGCGACGACGATTACAGAGCCTTCAACGACGTGCGTCTCTTTTACGGGACCGTGGAGGAAGCGCTTGCCGAGGGGTATGATTTTTCCCCGCTGTACGGCTCGGTTTCCATCCGCGATTCTTCGCATCTGATGACCGATGCGTATCTGGAGGGGTTAAAGGACAAGACGGTGATCATCACACCGGAATCCGGGGAGATCCACTTCTCGCAGTCACCGCTGTTTGCCTCCGCGAACATCCAGGTGATGGAAGACGGACAGGCATTTGTCAGCGGCAAGACGTCGGAAGACGATCCCGGGATCCTGATCATGGAATAACCGGCTTTTAGAAAAGCTTTTGAAAGGAGTCATGTATGGACAGAAGTGAACTGACAATGGACAAGATCGTGCAGCTTTCCGGTGCAAGAGGATTTATCTATCCCGGCTCACAGATCTACGGCGGACTTGCCAATACCTGGGATTACGGAAATCTCGGCGTGGAATTAAAGAACAACGTGAAAAAGGCCTGGTGGCAGAAGTTCGTGCAGGAATCCCCGACCAACGTGGGCGTGGACTGCGCGATCCTGATGAATCCGCAGACCTGGGTCGCGAGCGGCCATCTCGCGAGCTTTTCGGATCCGCTGATGGACTGCAAGGGATGCGGAGAGCGCTTCCGCGCGGACAAACTGATCGAGGATTATGCCGCCGAGCATGAGCTCGTGCTGGACGGCTCTGTCGATGGCTGGTCGAATGACGAGATGATGGGCTTTATCAACAAGTTTTCCGTTCCCTGCCCTTCCTGCGGAAAGTTTCACTGGACGGACATCAGACAGTTCAACCTGATGTTCAAGACCTTCCAGGGCGTCAACGAGGATTCCGCGGCAACGGTGTACCTGCGTCCCGAAACGGCACAGGGCATCTTTGTGAACTTTAAAAACGTGCAAAGGACTTCCCGCAAAAAGATCCCGTTCGGCATTTGCCAGATCGGCAAATCGTTCCGCAATGAGATCACGCCCGGAAACTTCACGTTCCGTACAAGAGAATTCGAGCAGATGGAGATGGAATTCTTCTGTGAGCCGGACACCGACCTCGAATGGTTTGCCTATTGGAAGGACTTCTGCGTGAACTGGCTTCTGTCTCTCGGAATGCAGAAAGACCACATCCGTTTGCGCGACCATGACAAGGAAGAGCTGTCGTTCTATTCCAAGGCGACGACCGATATCGAATACACCTTCCCCTTCGGATGGGGCGAACTCTGGGGGATCGCCGACAGGACCGACTATGACCTGTCGCAGCATCAGCAGGTTTCCGGCGAAGATATGTCCTACTTCGACGACACCAAGGGAGAACGGTATGTGCCCTTCGTGGTGGAGCCGTCGCTTGGGTGCGACCGCGTGACGCTCGCCTTTTTGTGCGACGCCTACGATGAGGAAGAACTGGAAGACGGAGAGAAGCGTACGGTGCTGCGGTTCCATCCGGCACTGGCACCGGTCAAGATCGGTGTCCTCCCGCTTTCCAAGAAACTGAACGAAGGCGCCGAGAAGATCTATCAGGAACTGTCCAAATCCTATTACTGCGAATTCGATGACAGAGGCGCCATCGGCAAGCGCTACCGCAGACAGGATGAGATCGGAACACCTTTCTGCGTCACCTACGATTTTGACTCGGAAGAGGATCACGCCGTAACGATCCGCATGCGCGACAGCATGGAGCAGGTCCGTGTGCCGATCGCGGAACTGCAGGATTGGTTCAAAGACAAATTTACATTCTGACCGGGAGACGATAGGTATGAAGCAGTTTACTTCAAAAGAACTCAGGAAGACCTGGATTGAGTTTTATAAAGAACGGGGACATGTGGATGTCGGTGCGGTTTCCCTCGTATCCGACGGCTCGACCGGCGTTCTCTTTAACGTGGCGGGCATGCAGCCGCTGATGCCGTATCTCCTCGGAGAAAAGCATCCGCTCGGTACCAGGCTCTGCAACGTGCAGGGATGCGTGCGGACGAACGACATCGAATCCGTCGGCGACAAAAGCCATGTCACCTTCTTCGAGATGATGGGAAGCTGGAGCCTCGGCGACTATTTCAAAAAGGAACGCTGCCGGTGGAGTTATGAACTCCTGACGGAAGTCTTCGGATTTGACGCCGACCATCTGGCGGCCACAGTGTTTGCGGGTGACGAAAACGCGCCGCGCGACGAGGAAGGCGCACAGTACCGGATCGAATCCGGATTCAAAAAGGAAAACATTTTCTATCTTCCGGCGGAAGACAACTGGTGGGGACTGGAGTACGGTCCCTGCGGCCCGGACAGTGAGATGTTCTACATCGCGGATGTTCCGGACTGCGGCCCGGACTGCGGGCCCGGGTGCTCCTGCGGCAAGTACACGGAGCTGGGCAATGACGTCTTTATGCAGTACGAGAAGCACAAGGACGGCAGCCTTACGCCTTTAAAACAAAAGAACGTCGATACCGGCTGGGGGCTCGAAAGAAACCTTGCCTTCTTAAACGGCACCAAGGACGTTTACCGGACGGATGTATTCTGGCCCGTCATTCAGAAGATAGAAAGCCTGACGGGGGCACAATACGACGCGGACGAAGAAAAGACAAGGTCCATGCGGATCCTTGCCGATCATCTCCGCACCGCCGTCATGCTGATCGGTGACGAAGCAAAGCTCTTGCCGGACAACACCGGCGCAGGCTATATCCTGCGCCGCCTGATCCGGAGAGCCGTCCGTCACGGCAGGATCTTAAACATCACGACCGCGCAGATGATTGACCTGGCATCGATCTACATCGATGCCGTCTATGATGACAGTTTTCCGCTGCTCGTAAAGAACAGGACCTTTGTTCTGCAGGAGCTTCAGAAGGAAATGGAGCGCTTTGAGAGCACGCTGGAAAACGGAATGAAGGAGTTTAAGAAAACGCTGGAGCAGGTGAAGGGGGCAGGATTAAAGACCCTTTCCGGAGAAGAAGCCTTCCACCTGTACGACACCTTCGGCTTCCCGCTGGAACTGACCGTGGAGATGGCAGCGGAAGAAGGCATCAGCGTTGATGAAGAGGGCTTTGCAAAGGAAAGCGAAAAGCAGAAGGAACTGGCCAGAAAGAGCGGCAACTTTTCGCAGAAGCATACCTTGAGCGAAGAAGCTCTGAAACAACTGGACGATTCCCTGACCAGTGCCTTTGTCGGCTATGACAGCCTGACGGCAAAGAGCCCGGTCGCAGCCATCCTTTCGGAGGATGCAGTCAGGGAGGAAGTAAAGGAAGGGGAAAGCGCCATCCTGATCACGCAGACTACGCCGTTCTATGCCACCATGGGCGGACAAAAGGGCGATGTCGGTCTGATCAGAACAAAGGACGGCGAATTTGCAGTCGAGGAGACGGTCCACCTTGCAGGGAACCGCATCGGTCATGTCGGCAGGGTCGTAAAGGGAGAGATCAGGGCGGCAGAAGAGGCGGAACTCCTTGTAGATACCGAAGAAAGAGCAAAGACCTGCAGGAATCATTCGGCGACCCACCTCCTGCACAGCGCGCTGCGCGAAGTGCTGGGCGAGACGGTCGAGCAGGCGGGTTCCTACCAGGATCCTGAGCGGACCAGATTTGACTTTTCGTTCGGGCAGGCCATGACGAAGGAAGAGATCAAAAAGGTGGAGTCGATCGTTAACCGTAAAATTGCCGAGAACCTCCCTGTTTCCACACAGGTGATGGGGATCGAGGAAGCAAAGCAGAGCGGTGCCATCGCGCTGTTCGGAGAAAAATACGGTGCGGATGTGCGTGTTGTCTCAATGGGCGATTTCTCGAAGGAACTCTGCGGCGGCACCCATGTGGGCGCAACGGGAGAGATCCTGAACTTCAAGATCCTTTCCGAAAACGGGATCGCGGCCGGTGTGCGCCGGATCGAAGCGCTCACGGGAACGAACGTAAACGCCTATTATGACCAGCTGGAAGAGGAACTCCATAAGGCGGCAGGCCTGATGAAGGCAACGCCCGCCACCCTTTTGGAGCGTCTGGAAAAGGTGAATGCCGAGCTGAAGGAACTGAAGAACGAGAACGAATCCCTGAAGGCCAGGGCCGCAAAAGAAGCGCTGAATGCGTCCGCACAGGAAGCAGAAGACGTCGGAGGCATCCCTTTTGTCGCGGCACATGTCCCGGGGGTCGATATGAACGGCCTGCGGGATCTGGGGGACCAGATGAAGGCCAAATACCCGGAAGGCGTCGTGCTCCTGGTTTCCGAGAACGGCGACAGGGTCTCTCTGATGACCATGGCCACGGACGCTGCCATGCAGAAAGGCGCACATGCCGGAAATCTCATCAAGGAGATCGCCCCGCTTGTCGGCGGCGGCGGTGGCGGCAGACCCAATATGGCACAGGCCGGCGGGAAGAACCCTGCGGGGATCCCGGAACTTTTGAAGAAGGCAAAAGAGGTCTTGCAGTCACAAATCAACTAAGATATAATAATCAGGCGTCGTTTACCGCAAAATAACCCGACGGTTCTTACCGGGGATCGAAGGGAGGGTAGAGAATATGTCTAGTGTACAGGTAAAAGAAAATGAATCTTTGGACAGCGCACTGCGCCGTTTCAAGAGAAGTTGTGCAAAAGCGGGCATCCAGCAGGAGATCCGTAAAAGAGAGCACTACGAAAAACCCAGCGTAAAACGCAAGAAAAAATCAGAGGCAGCCAGAAAACGTAAATTCTGATGCCCCGTTTAAGCAAATGAGGTGAAACCCTCGGGTGTATGTCATCCGGGGGTTTTTTCTTAAGTTTATGATTCGATCGCAAGCACCCGCGACAAAAGAATACACGATCCGTTCCGAAAAGCTCAAAAGCCCTCACAGGTATGTCTTTTTAAGCGATATCCACTCCTGTGAATACGAGAATGACAATGAAGAGGTCCTTCGTCTGATCACGGACGAAAAACCGGAAGCTATCCTCCTGGGCGGCGATACCATCATTGCCAGGGAAGTGAAGACGAAGCCGGATACGTGGCTGGATGTGATCTATCCGTTTTTAAAAAGGATCACATCCATCGCGCCGGTCTATGCGGCGGAAGGGAATCATGAACAGGCGCTGCGCGGCGCTACCCGCTATTATCCGAAGTATGTCGAATACTACGAGATGATGGAAAAGCTGCAGATCAGACAGTTGATTAATCGTCACGTGAGCCTTAACGAAGCGGAACTGTTTGGACTGCGGCCAAATGATGTATACTATAAGAAGTTTCGCTACAGGAAACCGACGACGGAAGAGGTCAGGCAGTGTCTGGGAGATCCCGAAACCGACAGGTTTAGCATTGTCCTGTCTCATCATCCGCGGTTTTTTGATGCGTTGTCTGCCTGGGGCGCGGACCTGGTGTTGTCCGGCCATTTTCACGGAGGTCTGATAAGAGTCGGGAAGCAGGGACTGATCTCTCCGGAACCTGTCCTGTTCCCCTCCTACAGCGGCGGCCGTTATGAAAAAGACGGCACGACGATGATCGTGAACTGCGGACTGGGAACGCACACCTTTATGTACCGGATCGGGAATCCGGGCGAAGTGACTGTGCTTGACCTGCAGCCGGCCTGACGACGGTCTGCAGGAACGAATTTAGAGAAAGAGTGACGGATCTATGGCGATTCCCGTAAAACTGGAAGTGTTTGAAGGACCTCTGGACCTTCTGCTGCATCTGATCGATGTCAATAAGATCGATATCTATGATATTCCCATTGTGGAGATCACGGAGCAGTATCTGGAATACATCCGGCAGATGGAACAGGAGGATATGAACGTAACCAGCGAGTTCCTCCTGATGGCGGCAACGCTTCTTGATATCAAGAGCAAGATGCTTCTGCCCAAACCGGAAACGGGAGAGGACGGAGAAGAGATCGACCCCCGCGACGAGCTGGTACAGAAGCTCCTTGACTATAAAATGTACAAGTATATGTCGCAGGAACTGCGGCTGAAAGAGGAAGAGGCGGGCTTTACCTTCTACAGGGAAAAGAACATCCCGAAGGAAGTACAGGCCTATATGCCTCCCGTCAACTATGAAGAGCTCATCGGAGATGCGACGCTTTCGGAACTGAACAATATCTTCCAGCAGATCCTGCGCCGCGCCGAAGACAGACGCGACCCGATCAGGAGCACCTTCGGTGACATTGAGCGGGAAGAGATCGACATGGACGAGAAGAAGCTGTATGTCCATGCCTATATTCTGGAGCATAAACGGATCCATTTTCAGTCTCTGCTCGAAAAACAGAACAGCAAGTCGGAGATTATCGTCACCTTTATCATTGTGCTGGAACTGATCAAGAGCGGCGATGCGCTCGTGGAACAGGATAAGACCTTCGGCGAGATCTACGTGATCGCGGCGGATCCGGAAAGGAAAGGAACGGATGAACATAATCGACAGGAATAAAGCCATGGCAGCCATGGAGGCGATCCTCTTTACCATGGGAGAATCCGTGGACATCTCCCAGTTTGCGGAGGTCCTTGAGATCCCGAAAGAAGAGATCCTTGCCGTTGCTTCCATGCTGGAAGAAAAGTACAGAACGCCCGACTGCGGCTTGCAGCTTCGGTATTTTGGCGATGCGATCCAGCTTTCGACCAAGGACGAACAGTTCGACAATCTGGTGAAGGTCGCCAAGAGTCCGCGAAAGATGACGCTGACGGACACCATGATGGAAACACTCTCGATCATTGCGTACAAGCAGCCGATCACCAGGATCGAAGTCGAGAGCATCCGCGGGGTCAACAGCGATTTCGCGATCAACAAACTGGTCAGTCTCGACCTGGTTAAGGAACTCGGCAGAAAGGACGCGCCGGGGAGACCGCTTCTTTTCGGGACGACAGAACAGTTTTTGAGGACGTTCGGGGTGCGGACGCTGGACGACCTGCCGAAACTAAACGCTGTGCAGCTGGAAGAGTTTAAGGAAGAGGCAAAACAGGAAGTCAACACTCGGTTAAATATATAACAATCTATGGTATACTATACAGCGGACAACAACTGAGATTTCGGAGGCTGAAGAATGAAAGAGTTTTCAAACGCAAAAAAACGGATCTATGCCATTTTGGACGATAACAGCTTTGTCGAAATGGGAGCGCTCGTCAAGGCCCGCGCCACCGGTTTCAATCTGACGCCGGAAGAGGCGCCCTCGGACGGGGTAGTCTGCGGATACGGCCTGGTGGACGGAAGACTGGTGTATGTTTACAGCCAGGACGCGGAAGTGCTGGGCGGTACCGTCGGGGAAATGCATGCGAAGAAGATCATCGATCTGTATCGTATGGCCATTCGCACCGGGGCTCCCGTGATCGGACTCCTGGATTCGCAGGGAATCCGGCTGCAGGAAGGGACGGACGCACTGGACGCGTTTTCCGGGATTTACTCCCAGATGGCAAAGGCATCGGGGCTTGTCCCGCAGATCACGGCCGTATTCGGAAGCTGCGGCGGCGGCCTTTCGGTGATCCCTTCCTTAAGTGATTTTTCCTATATCGCGGAAGACGCCAGACTCTTTGTCAACCTTCCGCTTACCAGAAAGGGCAGCATGGACGGCGATCATTTTGCCGATGCCGCAACACAGGCAAAGAACGGTGTCGTTGACGCGGCGCTTCCGGAAGTCGAGATCCTTGCAAGGATCAGGGACCTGGTTTCCTTCCTTCCGCAGAACAATGAAGCGGAGGCATTCCGGAACTGTGAGGACGACCTGAACCGGGAATGCCTGCAGGCGGCAGAACAGGCGGCGGATCTGCGAGCCGTGCTTACAGACATCGCCGATGACAACTGCTTTTTCGAAGTCAAAGAAGGCTATGCGGGATCCATGCTGACCGGCTTTATCCGCTTAAACGGCGCCTCGGTCGGCGTTTTCGGAAATGCGGAGGGGGAGCTTTCCGCAGACGGCATGGAAAAGGCGGCCTCCTTTGTAACATTCTGTGACGCCTTTTCGATCCCCGTGATCAGCTTTACCAATGCCAACGGATTCAAGGCTGACGAGGCGGAGGAAAAGACGGCGGCAAAGGCGGCGGCAAAACTGATCGCAGCGCTTGCGGGCGCGGATACCGTGAAGGTAAACGTGATCCTCGGAGAAGCGATCGGCAGCGCTTACAGCATCATGAATCCCAAAGCGCTCGGGAGCGATCTGGTGATCGCCCTGCAGGAAGCGCATGTCGGGATCATGGATGCCGATGCGGCTTCTAAGATCCTTGCCGACGGGAAAGACGTCGACGAAATCGAAAAGACCAAAGAAGCATTTGAAAAGATGCAAAACGGCATCGAAAGCATTGCTTCCAGAGGCTCCATCGACCAGATCGCAGAAGCAAAGGATCTGCGCAAGTTCCTGGTGGGCGCCCTGGAGGTTCTGTATTCCAAACGGATACTGCGTTATCCCAAAAAACACGGCAGCGGACGTTAAGGAGAAGGGAAGGAGGAATATGAGTCGTTCGTACAGAAGTAAGAGAATCAAAAAGCCTTTTCTCTGGTTGCTTGTCTTCGTGTTTCTCATGATGACCGGATGCGGTGCAAAGCCCGCCGAGGCGGAAAAAGAGATCGATCCGCAGAGATCTGCCTACATGATCGATGCGGCAAAGAATCTCTTCGGCACCATTGCGGAGATCTCCGGAACAGAGAGCGAAGAACAGGCGAGAATGGTACCGATCCTGGAAAAAGGACTGGAAAGCTACCAGATCGCGGAAGGGGATCTCGGCCCCGTCGACATGTCTTCCATCCGCGAAGAAACGGTGCGTGCAACCGGAGACCATACGTATGAAGTGGAGTTCCTGGTCGACGGAAGGGATCATTCCGCGACAGTCTCTACCCTGTTTGAAGAAGGGTATAACATTGAGACCAAGGAGTTTTACCTGGATCCCACTTCGATCACGACCAACGTGAATTTCTCATCCGGCGAGCTGATCGGGCAGGCCGGACTCAACACGATCCTCGGGATGGGCACGACCTTCTTTGTGCTGATCCTGCTGTCCTTTATCATCTCTCTCTTTAAGTACATCAATCAGGCACAGCAGAATCTGGAAGCGCAGAAGAAGTCCGGGGAGGAGACGGTTCCGGAGAAACTCGTGGTAGAAAGCCTGGAGAGACTTCCGGAAGATGCGGATCCTTCTCTGATCGCCGCGGCGGCCGGCGCCCTGATGGCCAGCGGATCCCTTGACGGCAATCTGTCCGGACAGGATCTCATCGCCGTCATTGCTGCGGCAGTCATGGCAAGCGGAGAGGAGGAAGGTTTACCGCCCGACCGCTTTGTGGTGCGTTCCATTCAGAAACAGAAACGGAACGCGGCATTTTAACAAGGAACATAAAAGAACAAACAGTCATATAAAAAGGAGAAAACTATGAAAACGTATACGATCACAGTGAACGGCGTAGCTTATGATGTTACCGTAGAAGAACGTGCAGCCGGCCAGGCAGCGCCCGCTCCGGCACCTGCAGTTGCCCCTGCTCCGGCACCGAAGGCGGCAGCACCGGCTCCGGCTCCCGCACCCGCCCCTGCACCTGCGCCGAAGGCAGCTCCTGCGCCTGCTCCCGCAGCACCGAAGAAAGAAGCATCCGGCGCTGCCGGCAGCGTAAAGATCGAAGCCGGCGCGGCAGGCAAGGTCTTCAAAGTGGAAAAGAAAGTCGGTGACGCT
>JAGAHC010000029.1 GCA_017627275.1 Lachnospiraceae bacterium | reverse complement strand
CACCATTCCGGTAGGCTATGCGGACGGGTATCCGAGAGGCCTCTCCGGAAAGGGCTATTGCCTGATCAGAGAGAAACGGGCGCCGATCCTCGGCAGAGTCTGCATGGACCAGATGATGGTCGATGTGACAGACATAGAGGGCGTGCAGTATGGGGATCTCGTCACCCTGATCGGCAAAGACGGACCGGAACAGATCACGATGGAACGGCTCGGAGAAATGGCGGATCGATTCAACTATGAACTGACGACACTCATCAGTGACCGGGTGCCGCGTCTGTATATACAGGAAGAGCGTTAACAGGAAAGGGGAAATAAAAATGTCAGGACATTCCAAGTTTGCCAATATCAAGCATAAAAAAGAAAAGAACGATGCGGCAAAGGGCAAGATCTTCACCATCATCGGCCGTGAGATCGCCGTCGCAGTAAAGGAAGGCGGCGCGGACCCGTCCAACAACTTCAAACTTGCCAAGGTCATCGAGAAGGCTAAGGCCAATAATATGCCGAATGACACCATCGAGCGCGGGATCAAGAAAGCCGCGGGAGACATCGGCAATGTGAATTATCAGTACAATACCTACGAAGGCTACGGACCAAACGGCATCGCCGTCATCGTCGAGACCCTGACCGACAACACGAACCGTACGGCAGCCAATGTCCGCGCGGCCTTTACCAAGGGCGGCGGAAATGTCGGGACGCCGGGCTGCGTGTCCTTCATGTTCGACGAAAAGGGACAGATCTTTATTGATAAGGAAGAATGTGCCCTGTCCGCCGATGATCTCATGATGATCGCCCTCGACGCCGGCGCGGATGACTTCCGCGAGGAAGAAGACAGCTTTGAGATCCTGACTTCTCCCGCCGATTTTGACGCCGTGGAGAGCGCCCTGAAGGAAAACGGCATTGCGCTGGCTTCTGCGGAAGTCACAAGGATCCCGCAGAATACCGTGCATCTGCAGGACGAGCAGGCGCTCAAGGGCATCCGCAAGATCCTCGATATGCTGGAAGACGATGACGATGTCCAGAATGTCTACCACAACTGGGAAGAAGATGAATGAAATAAAGAATCCGTTACCGGTGCCGCCGAAAAAAGAGCATAAAACGGATGATTTCGAACTGCCGTATAAAGACGGCGATGATTTTGATATGAGTATTACGGCTGCTGACGATTTTGACATCCGCACCGAAGACTAAGGAGTTTGATAGAAGTATGCCACAGCAAAAAAGAGCTTCTTCCGGCAAAAGAAGCACCAAAAACACAAAGGGAAGAAAGGCGGCACCGCAAAGAAACAGGAACCGGATGCCTGCCACCGACGGCTTCGTCCTCTCCAGAGAGGTGAAGTTTCTGCTTCTGTTTTTCGGAATGCTTGTCCTGGAGCTTTCGTGCTTCGGACTGATGGGAGCGCTCGGAAAAGCGCTGGCCTTCCTTCTGTTCGGACTGTTCGGGAAGATGGCCTATGTGTTCCCGATCTTTCTGTTTTTACTCATCCTTTTTATTTCCCTGAACAAGGGAGAAGCACGCATTGCGGGAAAGGTGACCGGAGCGATCCTCCTGTTTTGTATCGTTTCCGTGATCTTTGAGCTGTTTTCCGCAAACCTTTCTACCGTCAATTCCTATTCCGCAAAGGATATCTTTATCCGCTGCTATGAGGATAAGACAGGCGGCGGCGTGATCCTCGGGTCGCTGACCTACTTTCTCTACCGCCTTTTAAAGATGGCCGGGACCATTCTTTTGCTGATTGTACTGACCATCATCAGTGTGCTTTTGATTTCCCGGAAATCTCTGGTGACATCCCTGCGAAGAGGGGCGGACTCCCTTTCGGAATCCAGAAGAAAACACAGGATGAGACGGGACGATGAATGGGATGCGGCAGAAGACGAGGAAGACTACCTGCCGGAAGACGGCTATGAGGAAGAATATGCGGATGAAAATGAGTACGGAGACGCGCTCTTTGAAGACCGCTTCCGGAATCTCAGGATCAGACGGGGCGAAACGGAATCGTTTTCCGGCGTAACCAGGGATACGCTTCTTCCCAGAAGGGAAGAGGTCGCAGCACAGAATGAAGCTCCCGGGGAAACGGAGACCGTTGTCCCTGCAGACTCCAAAAACATGCATGAAGTCGTGTATGAAACTGCGCCGATCCCTTCGGAAGAGATCCTGACGCAGACGGAAGACGGCTATATAGAACCGACCGTCATCGAGACAACGCTGGAGGAGGAAGAGGATCCGGAGACAGAGATCGACATCGAAATCGATCCTGTCCCTTTGTCCATCGAGGCACCGATCCCGCATCTTGTCCCGACACCGGACGTGCCGCAGACAGTGCAGAAAGTACCGGCAGCGGCTGTCGCAAAAACTGCGCCTGCCACCGTAAAACCTGTGGCGGAAGCGCCGAAGCAGGCACCTGTTACCGCTTCGAATAAAGCCGTCAGACCGCGGAAGTATGTCTTCCCGCGGATCGACCTTTTAAAGAAGGGGACAAGGGGCGGCGGCGCTTCGGATAAGGATCTGAAGGAGACCGCCTACCGGCTCGAAGAGACCCTACGGACCTTCGGCGTCAACGTGACCGTAACGGACATCAGCATGGGGCCGGCAGTGACCAGATATGAACTGACGCCCGAACAGGGGGTCAAGGTCAGCCGCATCGTTTCCCTGCAGGACGATATCAAGATGCATCTGGCGGCCACCGATATCCGGATCGAAGCGCCGATCCCCGGAAAGAGCGCCATCGGCATCGAAGTGCCCAATAAGGAGAATTCCGTCGTTACCCTGCGCGACATTCTGGAATCTTCGGAATACAAACAGTTTGGCGGAAAACTTGCCTTCCCGGTCGGAAAGGACATCGCCGGGCAGTCTGTCGTGTTTGACATCGCCAAGATGCCGCACGTCCTGATCGCCGGCGCCACGGGATCCGGCAAATCCGTCTGCATCAACACCATCATCATGGGGATACTCTATAAGGCGACGCCGGAAGAGGTAAAACTCATCCTGATCGATCCGAAGATCGTGGAGCTTTCCGTTTACAACGGGATCCCGCACCTGATGATCCCGGTCGTCACCGATCCCAAACAGGCTTCGGCGGCCCTTCACTGGGCTGTGGCGCAGATGGAAGAACGCTACCGGATGTTTGCCGATGCCAAGGTCAGGGACCTGAAAGGATATAACGCCCTGCCCGGTGTGGAAAAACTTCCGCAGATCGTCATCATCGTGGATGAGCTGGCCGATCTGATGATGGTCTCCGCCAATGAAGTGGAAGAAGCGATCTGCCGTCTGGCCCAGCTTGCCAGAGCGGCCGGTATCCATCTGATCATCGCGACGCAGCGGCCTTCCGTGGACGTCATCACCGGTCTCATCAAGGCCAACATGCCTTCGCGCGTGGCCTTTGCCGTGACCAGCGGGGTAGACTCCCGGACGATCCTGGATATGGTCGGCGCGGAAAAACTGCTGGGAAAAGGCGACATGCTGTTTTATCCGCAGGGATACAACAAACCGACGAGAGTCCAGGGGGCATTCGTCTCCGATGATGAAGTGTCTGCCGTTGTGACGGACATCAAAACAAAGAATCCGATCGTACAGGATTCCGCGGAGATCGAAGAAGAGATCAAAAGAATGGTCTCTTCGGATGGACCTTCCGGCGGCGGAGGGGCTGTGATGCCTTCCGGTTCCGAGATCGACGAATACTTTGTGCAGGCCGGACGTTTTATTATTGAGAAGGACAAGGCCTCCATCGGTCTTTTGCAGCGTCTTTTGAAGATCGGATTCAACAGGGCTGCAAGGATCATGGATCAGCTTTGCGAAGCGGGCGTCGTCAGCGCGGAAGAAGGCACCAAGGCCAGAAACATCCTGATGACCATGCCGGAATTTGAGCAATACATCGCTGAAAACGGATTATGATCTGTCCTTCCTGCAAACGAGAAATCGAAGAAGGAAAACTTCTTTGTGAATACTGCGGCGCGGAGATCCGCATCGTTCCCGAATTCGACTCCCGGGTAGAAGAGAGCATTGAGGAAACGATGCACGCCAT
>JAGAHC010000028.1 GCA_017627275.1 Lachnospiraceae bacterium | reverse complement strand
TCCAGAACTGTTTGAAGACATATATTCTGGATGATGAGAAGATGCGTGAAAATGATATGGATGCGATACGAAGACGAATCTCAAGAACCTTCGGCAACAGGACATATCGTTCAAATGTCGAGGGCTCAGAAAAGGCTAATTGGCTGCGAATTAAAACGGCTGTAGCTTTTGACAGGATTGAATCATTTCTCAAAACCTTATAATCTGCACGAATTTTGATATCAGGCGCTTGCTTAAATGCAGGCGCTTTTCTTTTTGCCCGAATGCACATCCATGTGACGTACCGTCCTTCTTGTGAAACAGGTATTCCGAAGGATCGGGAAGTAGTTTTGCAAGTTCTATCGCAACTCTGCAGTCTTCCGTGATCGGAACATATCTGCCGTCATGCCGAGCGGCTTTTCTCTTGATTCTCTTCCGTGACTGGAACATAATAAATAGTTAGTTAGAGAATGCTAACCAGCTCTTCTTCTGCCCAGAATGTTGCAATAAACATACCGGAGTAATTTTTTTTCAGCCAAGAGGAATCGGAATGTTTTGGGATAATGTAGCCGGCGTATATGACGTATTCGTCAATGTCATTAACAGGAAGACACATCAGAAGCTGAAAGAGATCGTATCAGATCTGATTGAACCGGATGACACGGTATTGGAATGCGCCTGTGGGACAGGGTTGCTGAGCGCCGTGATCGCAGAAAAGTGCCGGCAGTTGACTGCAACGGACTTCTCTGAAAAGATGCTGAAGAAAGCGGAAAAGAACTGCCGCGCCTTCCGCAATATCACATACGATCAGGCAGACATCACCGCACTTCCCTATCCGGACAGCAGCTTCGATAAAGTCGTGGCAGGCAATGTGATCCATCTGCTGGACAATCCATTGATGGCGCTCAGTGAACTGAATCGTGTTTGCAAAGACGGCGGAATGCTGATCATTCCCACGTATATGAATAAAGACGATAAGGGGAAAACAAATGGGTTTTCCGATGCTGCCCAGAAGGCCGGCGCGGATTTCAAGAGGGAGTTTACCATGGAAAGCTACAGACAGTTTTTCCTTGACGCAGGGTATCCCGACGTGGAGGCCTCCCTGGCCGACGGACGTATTCCCTGCGCTGTAGCGGTCATGAGGAAGAAATAAGGAGAAGATGACGATGAAGACATTGCAAATCACTCTATATGCAAAGGAGCAGAGAGCTATGATAAAGCTGCAGGGCTTATCCGGTGAGGAACTAAGAAGGAGCGAAGCAATATGAACTGGCCAAGGATCATCCTGGACGGGCTTTCCATATCCCTGCTGTTCAACGCGGTCGTCGGACTCGGATTTCTTCTTGTTCCCCAGGCCTACAGCACGATGTTTCCGAAAGAGATCAAAGAGGCTGCGGCGCCGTATGTAGAGAGGAAGGATGTGCGGGTGATGCATTGGATCATCTATCCGCTGTATCTGGTCCTCGTTCTCTACTGGGCCGTCAGCGCCTGTTTTGCGGGGACCCGCGGATTCTGGCCCCTTTTCTGGACGGGATACGTCGAGATGACCTTTGTCAGCATCAGCGACTTTCTGATCCTCGACTGCTGGCTGCCGCCGAAAGCAAAACCCTTTATCAAAGGTGCAGAGCACTGCAGGGCCTGGGAGCGAAAAGAGTGGCTGCTCAAGCTCGCGATCCCGGAGCATTTCCTCGGATGGCCGCTGATCTTTTGTCCGGCAGCCGGTCTGTTTGTGGCTGCGATCGGGCTGATCCTGTAAGCATGGAGAATCAGCCGGGATCCTTCGGGTCAGCCCGGAGTATGCAGGGTTATACGGATCTCTTGAAAGAAAAGTATTACGTCATCGCGGTCACGCTGGACGGGTGTGCCGGCTACCACAGCTTTGGCTATAACCGGAAAGCCTAAGCCCCAGTTGTGGGTTCGGTCTCCGCTCCGCTTCGGTCGGCGCAAAACCGGCATCCACAGGATGCCGTGCGCCCCGCAGGGAACATCTTCAGAGTGTGTCAAAAGGGACGGTTCTCTTTGACACACTTTTTGATAGACTAAAAGACAGGACAACTCTGTCTGATTTCAAAAACACGGCATTTCGTCGCTTTGTGTCGTGTTTTTCAAGGCGGATCCGGCGTATTCTGCGAATGGAAAGGAGGGGGAACATTGGATCAAAAGAAGATCGGAAGCTTCCTAAGGGAGCTTCGCAGGGAACAGGCAATCACCCAAGAACAATTCGCAGAAAAACTCGGCGTGTCAGCGAGGACAGTATCCCGATGTATACGACGGGATTGCTTGGCAAGCTGCGAGTTAAGGAGACGAACGCAGGTCGTATCCCGGTACCCTTGTTAAAGGTCATAGCCTTTATCATTGCGTTTGCCATTGCCGCACTGATAAGAATTCTGATATCGAGAATTCTTGGATAGTAAATGTTGAATACGCTACTTGCTATATGTCCGGAAGAGGAACGCTGCACTATTAAGGATTAAAAAGAATATTGTGAAAAATCAAGGACTCCTGGCTTACATTATGATAGGAATGAGGGGTATCTGCATTGAATTTGATGCTTTCTCCCTTCTTGAGCAGGAAAACATCTTTGTCAATGCTGAGATGTAATTCACCACTAAAAACCGTGATGAACTCAATAGTTCCGCGCATATGCATTTCTGACTCCCAACCATATCCAGGTTGAACTTCCAGGTAATAGATGCTGAATCGCTGACTTTCATCCCCGGGGAATACAACATAGTTTTTAAGATTTGTATTCTCTTCTGTAATAGGGTCGATTTCAGACAGGCGCACGATTTCATAAGGCGAGCGCGGCTGGGCAACCAAAGTATTGAATGGAACCATCATGCCATTTGCAATTTTCCAAAGTGTTGACAAAGAAGGATTCCCGCTGCCTCTCTCAATCTGTGCCAGCATAGATTTGCTAACTCTGCTGAGTTTAGACAATTCGTCTAAGCTCAAATCTTTTTCTTGTCTAATTCGTCTTATATTTTTTGAAACTAACAGATTAATTGCGTCCAATTCAAAATACCTCTTGACAATATAATGATATAAAATGTATTATTATATTGAAACATGACGTGTTATACTATACTGGCATGAACTGCTCAAATAATTTTATTATTATATCGTATCTATTCAACTTGCGCTACTGCTACTTCTTATTAACATTACAAAAGTACCAAAATGATTCTTGTAACAAACAGTTGCCTGCCTTGGGCTGCTATATAAGCCGGGTATTTCTACTTTATGCGATTACGAAGAACAATTGAAGCGCGGTATTGACCCGATATTCATTCCAGAGAAGTGCGGCATTCAAGGGGCAGAGTGGTAAGTGAACCAAATTAATATAACAAAGGAGCATATAACTATGGGAAAATTGAATTTAGATGTTCTCCATAACAGAAAAGGGACAGACTGCGTAAAATGGGATCATAAAGATTTTGTAGATAGCCGAGTATCAGACAGTGCTTTGCCGCTCTGGCTTTCAGATATGGAGTTTAAGGTTGCTGACGAAATTACTGCTGCTTTAATCAAACGGATTGAGCACGGATTCCTTGGACATTCCATGCCTGGAGATAAGTATTTTGAATCTGTGCAAGGCTGGTATAAACGGCGGTTTAATTGGACAATCAAGAAAGAGTCTATTTTCTATTCGCCGGGTGTTCTCCCCGCCCTTGGATTTGTAATAAGAGGGTTCACAAAAGAAGGGGACGGCATTATCATTCAGGAACCCGTATTTTATCCTTTTGCTGAATTGATCGAGGGAAACAACAGAAAAGTGGTAAATAATCAGTTGATCAATGACAACGAAAATTACAGCATTGATTTTGCTGACCTGGAGCGCAAAGTGAAAGATCCCAATAATACAATGATGATTTTGTGTTCCCCCCATAATCCTGTTGGTAGAGTGTGGACAAAAGAAGAATTGGAAAAAGTTGTTAATCTGTGCCGTGAAAATAATGTTCTTATTTTCTCGGATGAGTTGCATTGCGATGCAACTCGCGCCAATGTCACCCATTTTCCCACAATGACAATAACAGACTACAATAAAATTATCACGGCAGTTGCATTGGGAAAAACATTTAATGTTGGCGGAGTCCCGATTTCACAAATCATTATTGATGACGAAGAACTGAGAAAAACATGGTATAAAGAAACCAGACTTAAGCATTACATTAGTTTTGCGCCGCCGTTGGACATGGTTTTGACCGAAACCGCTTACAATGAATGTGATTATTGGGTTGATGAAGTGATGGAATATGTTGAAGACAATTTTAACTTTTTAGTGGATTATCTTCAGGAGCATCTTCCTAAAACAAAATATAAAAAGCCTGATGGAACATTTTTGGCGTGGATCAATTTTGGCGCCTATGTTGACCCTGAAAAGCTGTTTGAAGCGCTGATCACAAAATATGATGTATTGATTGAAAATGGCCGTACGTTTGGTGAATCTGGAGCAGGATATTTTAGAATGACGGTTGCCTGCCCAAGAAGTTTTCTCAAAGAGGGGCTGGACAGAATTGTTGAGGCAATTCATGACTTGACGGAAGAGTAAAACAATTGAAACAGACATAGTTGGAAGGGGTCTGACTCAAATCTGAGTCAGACCTCTTTTTCTGTAAACATTTTCTGCTATCGAGAGTTTTTGGATAGTTTATTGTCCTGACGCACGGCCGAAAAAACCGACTAATAGTACAAAAATACTTGACGCCGGGCAAGAAGCGCCTTACAATAAAACCGACCGATAGTCTAAAAAAGGAGAAGCAATGAAAAAGGGAGAAAAGACAAGGCTGGAACTTGCCGCGATCGCCTACAGGCTCTTTATAACGAACGGGTATGAGAGCACCAGCGTAGACGAGATCATCAAAACGGCCGGCATCGCGAAGGGCACGTTTTATTATCACTTTGACAGCAAAGAACAGCTGCTGGAAGAGGTGATCGGGCTGATGATCGCAAGCGGCTCCGAAAAAGCAAAGGCGATCCTTGCATCGGATGCGTCCGGTCCGGAAAAGATCGTCGGCATCATCCTCGCGTACCGGCCGGTTGAAGAGGAACTGCTGATCCGCGATGAATTGAACAAGCCGGAAAACAGCATTCTGCATGAGCGGATGAATGAAAAACTGCGGGAGGATATCGTTCCGATCCTCTCAAAGGTGGTAAAGGAAGGGATAAAAGAAGGCGTTTTTCATTGCGATAGTATTCCGGAGCGGATCCGTGCGATTCTCGTCCTGAGCAGCAACCTGTTTGACGAGGGGCAGTTCACGAAAAAGGACATCTCGGTCTTTATTGATATCATTGAAAAAACACTGGGTGCAAAACCCGGAACCATGGGATTTATCAGAAAGCTGGTTGGGTGAAAACAAAAATGAAGACGGGAAAAGACGAATACAGATACAGACCGGTTCTGTTCTTTGTGTTGGCCTATTTTTTTACCTGGATCTTCTGGATCCCGGCAATCTATTTACCGGAGAGCATCAGTCCGCTGCTGATGCTGATCGGGCTGATCGCACCTGCAGTCGTGTCTACGGTATTTGTCCTTCTATCGGGATCGGACGCGTTAAAGCAGGATCTGAAAAACAAACTCATCGGTTTTTATAAAGTAAAATGGCTGAATGTTTTCTGGGCGGTGATCGTATTTGCGGCAGTAATCGTCTGTTCTATCCTGCTGTCCCTGCTCTTCGGTCAGTCGCCGGACCAGTTTTCTTTCTCAGAGGATTTTTCCTTTACCGGCGTGGGGATTGCCGGCGCATTTCTCACGATCACGGTCGCATCAATCATCGAGGAAGTCGGGTGGAAGGGATACTGCGAGGATTCGATCGGGAACTATATGAACTGGTTCTGGGAGTCGATGATTTTCGGAGCGCTCTGGTCCTTCTGGCATTTCCCTCTCATTTTCATTCAGGGGACTTATCAGGCCGGCCTGATGGTGAACCCTCTTTATGTCGTTAATTTCTTTGTGAGCGGAATCCCCATGGGGTTTGTCATCACATGGGTGTATCTGGCAAGCGACCGTTCCATCCTTGCCTGCATGATCTTCCATCTGTTCGTCAATTTCATGCAGGAAAAGATTGCGATGACACAGGAGACGAAATGTATAGAAACCGTTGTCATTACGGTGGTTACCATCATCATAGTTGCAGTCAAAAAGGACATGTTCTTTGAAACAGATCATGTCGGCAGACTATTGGAGTATCATCAAGAGACCCGGTAAGGTGAAAGAGCAGAATCGGTTTCATCAGTTTTTATTCCTGTGGATCGCGGAATGCATATCGCAGATCGGAAGCGGACTGACTGCGTTCGGCCTGAGCGTATACGTGTTTGCGCAAACAGGCAGCGCCGCTGATACGGCACTTGTAACGCTGCTCGCTTTTTTGCCGATGCTTCTCTTAAGCGTACCGGCAGGTGTTCTGGCAGACAGATACGACAGAAGGCTCCTGATGATGGCAGGCGACGGGTGCTCGGCGATCGGAGTGCTGTTTATTCTGGTATGCGTGATGCAGGGAAATGCTTCTTTGCTGCAGATCTGTATCGGGGTGCTGATCAGTTCCGTCTTTGCGGCGCTTTTGGAACCGGCCTATAAATCAACGATCACGGATCTGCTGACGGAAGAGGAGTTTTCCAGGGCAGGCGGGCTCGTCTCCCTGGCCGGCAGCGTGCGATATCTTGTTGCGCCGGCACTGGCGGGAATCCTCCTGGCGGTCAGCGATATCAGGATTCTGCTCCTGATCGACATCAGCACGTTTGTGCTGACCGTCTTTGCCGCGGCAATGGTAAGAAGGAGCATCGAAGCGAAGCGACAGCCACATCCGGAAACGTTTTTGGAAAGCATGAGCGAAGGCTGGCGGGTGCTCCGGGAAAGAAGAGGCGTGTTGCTTCTTGCGGTCATCGCTTCCGGCATCACGTTCTTCATGGGTGTGCTGCAGATCCTGATAAAGCCCATGGTATTGTCTTTTGCCGACGCAAAGCAACTTGGTTTCCTGGAGACGTTCAGCGCCTGCGGGATGCTTGTGTCCGGCATATATCTTGGTGTGCGGGGGATAAAGAAACGACACGTCACGGTTTTGAGCATTTCCCTTGCGTTATCCGGTCTTTTTATGGCAGGCATGGGACTGTCCTCGAATAAAATGACGTTGTGCAGCTTCGGGTTTCTGTTTTTTGCGATGCTTCCTTTTGCCAACAACTGCCTGGATTATCTGACAAGAATCAACATTCCGAATGAGGTCCAGGGGAGGACCTGGGGACTGATCGGCCTCATTTCCCAGTTGGGATATGTTGTTGCCTACGCGATATCCGGAGCAGCAGCGGATCTTTTGAGCGCTTCTTTCGGATGGGAGATCGGAAGAAGCTGCGCGATGCTTATTCTTGTCGCGGGTGTGCTCCTTGTTCTGACGGCGATGATCGTCTTGTTCAATAAAAACCTGTCAGAGTGTGTCAAAGAGAACCGTCCCTTTTGACACACTTTTTAGCTCCTTACTATTTATCTACGATTATATACGATTGCGCCGAGCATGCATGCGGAGGAAAGCATCAGCGTGAATAATACCAGGGAATGGCTTTCGTCGCCTGTCGGCACGTGGTTTTTTGAATGATTGGACGGGGCCGGAGGGACCTCGGGTTCCGGGGGTCCGTCAAGTTCCTGTTTCGGATTTGCATCGACTACTGGCTCCGGACTAGGATCCCCGCTCGGAGGATCGCTTGGGGGATTGCTTGGCTTGCCGCCTGTTGCGGCTTGGGAACCTTTGCCGGATCCTGTTTTCGGTATGGGGCGGGTCTCCACATGAGAAGCATCGTTTTTGCAGACGCGCTCTTCCCTGCCCTCCTCGTTCTCGGAAGCCTCTTTTACCACCTGCCATTCACCCCAATCATGTCCGGTTGCAGGGATGTCGGTTTTGACTTTATCCAACTCGGTGCCGCATACTTCGCAGTGGGTAATGGTTTCATCGTATCCGGGGTGCTCGCAGGTGGGCCGTACCTTGTTTTCCGTGACGGGTTCTCCGGGAGTATGGGGCAGTTTTTCTATTTCCTCTGTTTTTGTATGAGCATTATCACGCTCACAGACAAACGTCTTTATCCCAAACTCTTCACAGGTGGGCTGTTTCGTGATGCTGCCCTCATCCCATAGATGGCCAAGGGCAGGTATGTAGACTTGATCGACACTACGTTCACCTTCGCATAAACTGCAATATTTTTCAGAAACGAGCGTTCCGGATCTTTCACACGTTGGCGAATTAATGCTGTTTTCTTGTACCATCGAATGCCTATAGGCAATGTTGGTGCGCTCTGTCTTTGTCTGCACCTCAAAGGCAGGATTGTCAAAGGATGCAGAAGTCCATAAAAGCTCAAAGGGGTATATGCAAAAATACACACTAACTGTATCTGTGGCACTGACTGTCTCGCTCTCTGTCTGATTGGGATCGTTCTTGTTAACGCGGGTGGCAGTTACACTCTTGTTGTCGCTCGCCCATTCGTAGGAAGGTTCACTCCATTCAATGTCACCATTCGGGTCGGAAGTCGGAGCATCCGACTCGGCCGATGCCCGAAGGGAAAACGCGCCGAATACCAAGTAAGCGAAGCATAAAATCCATAAAAGGGAAAAGATGCCCCTTGTTCTTTTTCTGTGTTTTTGCATCCTGTTTTTGACCCTATTCTTTTGATGTGTCAGAGGGGACGGGGTGTCGATGGATAAGTGTGTCAGTAGGGACGGTTCTCAGTGACACATTTTTTAAAGTTACAAATCATAGTTTACAACGAAATGAGAAATGTGTCACTGAGAACCGTCCCTACTGACACACAGGGGAGGACCTGGGGACTGATCGGACTCATTTCCCAGCTGGGATATGTAGTTGCCTACGCGATATCCGGAGAAGCAGCGGATCTCCTGAGCGCTTCTGCCGGATGGGAGATCGGAAGAAGTTGTGCAATGCTTATTCTTATCTCCGGTGTGCTCCTTGTTCTGACGGCGATGACCGTCTTGTTCAACAAAAACCTGTCAGAGTGTGTCAAAAAGAACCGTCCCTTTTGACACACCGGCCAATAAGCCTGTTGTTGACATATGTCATCAACGGGCTTATTCTATAATCGACATATGTCAGAAAGGAGCTGCCATGCCAAGACCCGTGCGATGCCGCATGATCGAGAGATACCCGGAACACTGGACGTTCGCGCCCGAAGCTGCGGAAACAGAGGAGACGATACAGCTGACGCTGGACGAATATGAAACGATCCGCCAGATCGACAAAATCGGCCTGACACAGGAGCAGTGTGCCGAGGAGATGGGCGTGGCAAGGACGACGGTCACCGCTATTTACGACAGCGCAAGGAAGAAGGTGGCGGAGGCTCTGATCGACGGAAAAACACTGCAGATCGGCGGAGGAAGTTATCGCTTAAAAGCGCAGGGCGCGGGCAAGGTGCGACGGAAAGGAGATGCGGCCATGAGAATCGCAGTAACATATGAGAACGGTGAGGTATTCCAGCACTTCGGACACACGGAGCAGTTCAAGCTTTTTGATGTGACGGACGGTCGGATCACGGAATCGCAGGTCGTGGATACAAACGGAGCGGGACACGGAGCGCTGGCCGGCTTTTTAAAGGAGGCCGACGCGGATGCTCTCATCTGCGGCGGTATCGGACCGGGCGCGCAGAACGCGCTGGCGGAAGCCGGCATCACGCTCTATGCCGGCGTGCAGGGAAGCGCCGATGCGGCGGCAGAAGCTCTGGCAAAGGGGACGCTTTCCTATGCGGAAGATGCAACCTGTGATCACCATGGGCACCATGAGGAAGGTCATGGTTGCCATCACGAAGAACATGACTGTGGCCATGGTGAGTGTGTCAAAGAGAACCGTCCCTTCTGACACACTGACACACCCCCTCCGCAAAGAGAGTATAATGAACCCATGAAGCGGAGAGATCATCAGGAAAAAGTGAAGAGCAAAACGCGGGCAAGATTCCTAACGTGGATCGTGCTCGCGTTGCTGTTTCTGTCATCTTTGATTCTGATGGCGGCGCGGGCGGAAGCCGAGGCGGACGCGCCCGCAGAGACAGAGGCCGCCTGGGAAGCCTACAACGGAAAGCGCCTCGGCGTGCTGACGGGAACGCTCATGGAAGGCATCGCGAAGACCTACTTCCCGGACAGCGAGTACTTCTACTTCAACAGTTATCCGGACTGCAACGCGGCGCTCCTTGCGGGAAAGATCGACGCCTATCTCGGCGACGAGCCGGGGATGAAGACGATCCACGCGGAGCAGCCGAAGATCGACTATATCCGTGAACGCATCACCAATCAGGAATACAGTTTCGCATTTCGCAAGAACGACCCGGAGAGCGCGGCGCTCTGCGAAGAGCTGAATGCGTTCTTAAAAAAGATCCGCGAAGACGGCACCCTTCAGGAGATCGACGACATCTGGATGGGCATCGACGAGGAGAAAAAGGTCGTCGACATGTCGGGTCTCACCGGCGAGAACGGCACCATCAAGGTCATCACCACCTCGACGGACATGCCCTGGTCCTACATCAAGGAAGGAAAAAACGTCGGCTACGACATCGACCTGGTCGTGCGCTTCTGCAGAGACAGAGGCTACGCACTGGTACTGGGCGACGTGGACTTTTCCGGCCGCATCCCTTCCATCCAATCCGGCAAATATGACTTCACCACAGACATGAACGTGACACCCGAACGCGAGGAAGAAGTGCTGTTCTCGGATCCGACCAGCACAGGCGGCGTCGTGCTCGCCGTCCTTGCGGAAAATCTGCCGCAGGGGGAAGCGAGCGCGGAGAGCGCTTCTCCCATTGAAAAACTGAAAGAAGGCTTTGAGAAGACATTCCTTCGGGAGAGCCGCTGGAAAATGTTCCTGCGCGGTATCGGTACAACGCTTCTGATCACGATCCTCTCGGTGCTGCTTGGGACGGCGCTGGGATTCTCCGTGTACATGGCCTGCCGGAGCGGCAACCCGGTTGCGAACAGGATTACGGAAGTCGCGATCCGGCTGCTGCAGAGGATGCCGATGGTCGTGCTGCTCATGATTCTTTACTACGTGATCTTCGGCAGGGTGGATATCAACGGATCGATCGTGGCGGTGATCGGATTTACGCTGATCTTCGGCGCCGCGGTGTACGGGATGCTCAAGACCGGCGTCGGTGCCGTGGACCGCGGTCAGATGGAAGCGGCGCTCGCGCTCGGATACGAAGACCGCAAGGCCTTCTACCGGATCGTGCTGCCGCAGGCGATCCGCCACATCCGGCCCGCCTTCTTCGGCGAGATCACGAGCCTCATCAAGGCGACGGCCATCGTCGGCTACATCGCAGTTCAGGATCTCACCCGCACAGGCGACCTGGTCCGCGCCAGGACCTACGACGCGTTCTTCCCTCTGATCGCCGTGGCAGTGATGTACTTCGTCCTGGCGGCGGTGCTGAACGCGATCGCAAAGAGAATACTGGGAGGGTGACAGGGTGTGTCAAAAGGGACGGTTCTCTTTGACACACTTTTTGACACACCCGCAAAAGATATATAATAGAACCGGTAAAGTCATCCACTAGCTATAAAAGGAGAAAACACCATGAGAAAAGACTTAGGAAAGCAACCCGCCGTGTTCCCGATGCCCGTCCTGATGGTGGCAGCGTATGACGCTCAGGGAACCGTACAGGTAATGAACGCCGCCTGGGGCATGATCTGCGACAGAGACAAGGTTGCCCTCTTCATCGACGAGGACCACGCAACGACCAAGGCCATCCGCGAAAGCAAAGCCTTCACGGTCAGCATCGCGGACAAAGACCACATGGACGTCGCGGACTTCTACGGCATCGCGACCGGCAACACCATGCCGGACAAGTTTGCAAAGTCCGGATATCATCAGGAAAAGAGCGCGCACGTCAATGCCCCCATCATCACGGAATTCCCCGTGGCCATGGAGTGCGAACTGGCGGAGATCACGGAGACCGACAACCTCCACGTCGTCGTCGGCAAGATCATCAACACCAGCGCTGACGAAAAAGTGCTCTCCGACAACGGCAAGATCGATCCCATGAAGCTGAACGCGCTCATCTTCGATGAGTTCCAGGCCGGTTACTATGTCGCCACCGAAAAGGTCGGCCAGGCATGGAACGCCGGAAAAGAGCTGATGAAGAAGGCAAGCGAATAAGAAAAACCGCGACCGGATCCACAGTTACAGCAAGCACAGAATTGCACCTTCTTAAGAAAAGAGGGTGCAATTTTTATGGCTTTTGTTGCAAGATAGTAAGTAAGATAATACGCAAGTTAATAAGCAAGTTAATACGCATGTTATCAGCAGCAGAAAAAGGGCAGACAAAAGGAAACAATAGATGATAAATGAAATCAGAGACGGATTAAATACTGCATTTATCGATTCATCAAATGAGACCAATCTCGCATTTAAACCGGAGTTCCTTGTCAATAATTATGAAAAGGGGCAGAAGGTCTTATCTGCTATAGAACGGGAATTGTTGTCCTGTGAGTCATTTTCTATCAGTGTTGCGTTTATCACAAAAGGCGGAGTGACGCCTCTGTTGCAAACACTAAAAGTGCTGGAACAAAAGGGAGTTTCCGGAAGGATCCTGACGACCGATTATTTGATGTTCAGCGAACCGGAAGCGCTGGATAAATTGTCTGAGCTAAAAAATATTGAACTGAAAATATATCGGACAGAAGAAGGACTGGGCTTTCACACGAAGGGATATATATTCCAAAAGGAGGAAATCTATCGCATCATCATCGGAAGTTCCAATCTGACACAGAGCGCATTAACGGTCAACCAGGAATGGAACACAAAACTTGTTACCACAGACCAGGGCGAAATGGCGAAACACATACTCGCGGAGTTTAACAGCCTGTGGGAGAGTGAAAACTCTCTGGACTATGCTTTTTATTGCGACGAGTATCGGACGAAGTACGAGATCATAAAGACGCAAAGAAGGATCGCCAGCAAAGAAAAAGTTACTTCGCTGGAGGCATATCGCTTACGACCAAACAGCATGCAGACGAATTTTATCAGCAGTTTAAAAGCGTTGGTAGAACGCGGAGAAACCAAGGGACTGCTGATTTCAGCGACCGGCACGGGGAAGACCTATGCTTCCGCGTTTGCCGTACGGGACGTTTTCATGAATCGGCCGACAGAAGGATCAGATCGTCCGATTGTCGGCGCGAACAAAGAAAAAGTTTTGTTTATCGTGCACAGGGAACAGATCGCCAAGCAGGCGCTGCAGACTTATCGTAAAGTGTTCGGCAGCTCTGTGACATTCGGCCTTTTATCCGGAAACGCCAAGGAAACGGATGCGCAGTTCCTGTTTTCCACCATGCAGATGATGGCAAGGACGGAGATCATGGAACAGTTTTCGCCGGAGGAGTTTTCTTACATTATCTTGGACGAGGCGCATAAAACCGGGGCAAAAAGCTATCAGAAGATTATGGAGTATTTTCACCCGAAGTTTTGGCTCGGCATGACAGCCAGTCCGGAGCGCATGGATGACTTCGATGTCTTCGCATTGTTTGACCACAATATCGCTTATGAGATCCGACTGCAGCAAGCGATGGAAGAAGATCTGCTTTGCCCGTTTCATTACTTCGGGATCACAGACTTGGAAATAAACGGGATAAGTATGGACGATGAGACCGGCCTGCGGGACTTCCGATATCTCGTCTGCGAAGAGCGCGTGAACTATATCCTGGAGCAGGCATCTTATTACGGGCATAGCGGCAACCGGGTCAAAGGGTTGATATTCTGCAGTCGTGCAAAAGAAGCAGAAGAGCTTTCCAGAATGTTTAACCAACGAGGATTCAGAACGGTCTTCCTGAGCGGAGACACGCCACAGGCAACTCGTGAGGAAATGATGGAGCGACTGACGTCTGACGACCGGGAAGATCTGCTGGACTATATTTTTACCGTCGACATTTTTAACGAAGGTGTGGACCTGCCGGAAGTTAATCAGGTGATCATGCTTCGTCCTACGCAAAGCCCTATCATTTTTGTTCAGCAGTTGGGAAGGGGACTCCGAAAAGCAAACGAAAAAGAATATGTAGTGATCCTCGATTTTATCGGCAACTATACGAATAACTTTATGATCCCAATCGCGCTGTCCGGAGACCGAAGCTACAACAAGGATAATGTTCGGCGCTATGTTATGGAAGGCGTTCGGGTGATTCCGGGGAGTTCGACGATCCACTTTGATGAGATATCAAGAAAGCGGATATTCAGTGCAATCGATGCGGCGAACTTCAGTGACCTGAAGCTGATTAAAGAGAATTACAAGAATTTAAAATACAAACTTGGCAGAATTCCCGACTTGATGGATTTCGACAGATACGGAGAAATGGACGTCCTGCGGATCTTTGATAATGACAGTCTCGGATCCTATTATAAGTTTCTTGTGAAGTATGAACCGGAGTACAAGATTCGCCTGACAAAACAGCAGGAAAAGGTGATCGAATTCATTTCTAAAAAGCTGGCGTCCGGAAAAAGAATTCATGAGATAGAGCTTTTGAACAGGATGCTTCATTATCGAGAGGGACTCATGCGGCTGCTTCGGAAGGATCTGTCAGAACAGTATCGGATCGACCCGGACAGCACCTCCTACGACAATATCGTAAATGTTATGACCAATGAATTCTCCGCTGGAAGCGGAAAGAAGACATACGAGGATTGCGTTTTTCTGCAGGAGGATGGCGACGACTATCGTGTTTCGGATAAATTTTCTGCGATGCTGGAGTCACAGGATTTTCGAGACATGGTCCGGGAGTTGGTGGAATTTGCCCGATCCCGCTACGAAAAGAACTATCAGGACAGATACCAGGACACTGATTTTGTTTTATATCAAAAGTATACCTATGAAGATGCCTGCCGGCTTCTTGGCTGGGACCACAATGAGGTCCCGTTGAATATCGGCGGGTACAAGTATGATAAGAAGACCAAGACGTTTCCTGTCTTTATCAACTACGATAAGGCAGACGACATTCAGGACACCGTGAAATACGAGGATCACTTCGTCAGCACAGACCGACTGATCGCGATTTCGAAAAGCAATCGTACGTTGCAGTCTGAAGATGTGCAAAACTTCCTGCGTGCCAAAGAACGTGGAATCTCGGTGGAACTATTTGTTCGGAAGAACAAAGATGATAAGATCTCAAAGGAGTTTTATTATCTCGGTCGTATGGAAGCAAGCGGAATGACAAAGGAATTCACGATGGCAAACACCAAATCCACGGCAGTAGAGATCGAGTGGATCCTGGACACGCCGGTGCGAAGCGACCTGTATGAATATATCGTAAACGGGTGACAAAGATGGAACAAAAACATATAAAGGTAGTGGCCGCGATCATTTGCAAAGACGAAAAGGTATTCGCGACGCAGCGCGGTTATGGAAATTACAAAGACTGGTGGGAATTTCCGGGCGGCAAGATCGAAGCGGGAGAGACGCCCGAAGAGGCGCTCGTGCGGGAGATCCGCGAAGAGTTAAAGACTGAAGTTTCGGTCGACGAGTTTCTGATTACCGTCGAGTACGAGTACCCCGAATTCTTCCTGACGATGGACTGCTTTCTCTGCAGCATCGTAAAGGGAGACCTCGTTCTGGTGGAGCACGAAGCGGCGAGGTGGCTGCCGCTTAACGACCTGCATCAGGTGCAGTGGCTGCCGGCGGATCTGGAAGTGCTGGAGGCGCTGTCTTCTCGATTTTCCACACAAGATACAGAGTAAACGAAAAATACGCGACGGCGTAGAAGACGGCAAGGAGCCTAAAATTCACGACGCCGTTCATCCACTGCAGGTACCGCACGTGGCAGATGGTGGAGCTGATGTTTAGGAAGATGGCAAGCGGCAGGAGCTTATGCTCGATGCCAACTGCGATCGCGGAGAGGAAGACGACGGCCATGAGGTCGTAGCGCTCCCGCATATTGGGCAGAAACATCGGGCAGGTCCAGACGCACCACGCGGCGATCAGAAGCCACAGCTTCTGCGAAAGCCGCTTTCTGCGGTAGTAGAAGTAGGCGGCGGAAAGCACGAAGATGCCGGTCGTAAAGAACACCGCGATCGAACCAAACATCCGGTAATCGTCGATGTAGAGGTTATAGATATTCGGAAACGCTTCCGCCATGGTCGGATGGACGGAGAGCTGCGCAAAGTAAGTGCGGTAGATCTCCCCGGGACTCGCGCCGCAGAGGATGGCGGGGAGGCCCGCAAGAAGGTATGCGGCCGGCACGGCAAGGAATCCTCGAATCTTCAGATCCCCCCTGATCAGATACAGGAGAATAAAGAAGGGCAGCAGAAATACTGCCTGCAGTTTGATCGTGAAGGCGATGCCGAGGCAGATCCACGCCGTGCGGTTTTTCCTGCAAAGCACGTAGTAGGCGGCCATGAGGCAGAACAGCACATAGACGGAATCGCACTGCTTCCACATGGCGCCGTTCAGCCACAGCGGCGGGAGGAAGACCATCACGAGGCCGGTCAGGACCGGCAGGAAATCTTTCCCGGAAGCGCCGTCCTCTTTTCTTCCGCGGAAGAGCTGCACGAGGCGCATCGCATAGTAACCGATCCCGTAATCCGCCAGAGACGACACAATCAGGATGGAGTAGCGCGGAACGATGCCGAGGGCCGCGGATGCGGCAAGTAGGAGATTGAACGGGACGTAGTAGTCAACGGGCATGGTCCCCATGCCGTCCACAAAGCCGAGATCCCGGTAGTGCTCCCACCAGACATAGTAGTAGGAAAGATAATCGTCCGACTTAAAATCAAGGCAGAAGTAACGGATGCCCGCGGACAGCAGCAGGGCAAAGAGGACGCAGAGCAGATACAGATGTTTTTGCAGGAAGGCAAGGAAGCGGTTTTCCATGAGTTCATCCTTTGCTGAGTCATCGGTTTTCTGACGAAGGAAGGAAAAAAGCGCAAGCGCAAGACTTGCGGCGATAGCCAAAAACAGCAGGACCCTGGTGAGAAGCCGGGTGGGATAGCGGTACTGCAGGGTCTGCGCGATCGCACCTTCCTGCGGCTGCCCGTTCAGGAAGAGTTCTGCCGCGGTCCTGGCAGAGGGCGCGCTTTCCGCGGCAGCAGGGGGAAGGACCATGAGGTAAACGGTCCCGGCCTCCGAGCCTTCGCTGACCACGTGCTCGACGCGGTAGGAGATCTCATAGGATCCCTGCGGAACAAGGGGCGCATGGAGGGTGAAGAAAAACCAGTCCGCATTGGGGATCGTGGCGATGGGCATGCGGTCTTCGCCGACGGTTTTCTTTGTCTGCGCATCGCTCACGGTGATTGCCAGATCTCCGCCGGTAATGCCTTCTTCTTTCACAAGGAACAGATTCAGACCATAGATCCCGTGGACCTGGGAGGTGAAGGTCTGCGTAAGCACATCGCCTTCTTCGATGGCGAGCGTGGAATACTCGGCGAGGGAAGGCATGTTCGTTTCATAGTGCTTGGCAAGCGGCCCCTGCCCGCGGAAGAGAAAGATCCCGGCAAGGCACAGTAGGACTGCGCAGAGGATCGGGGCGAAGCGTTTCGACATCCTAGTCCTCCTCGCTGAAGTCGGTGTCCATCGTGGCGTGGATCTCGTAGTCCGGATAAAGAGCCTGGACCTTCGCGATGGCTTCTTCATAGGTCTTTTTCCGGTCGGGAGAATCGAAGCTCACGACGAGGTCGAAACGGAGGATCTTCTGTTCTTCATACAGGTAAAAGCCGTGGATCTCCCGGATATAGGGGACTTCCCGCACGGCCTTGGTGACGGCGGTCCGTATTTCGATGGTCTTCGGGTCCTTCGTATTAACGGAGTAAACGCCGATGGCGGTCAGGATGATGTGGTGCTTCTCATATACCTTCTCGGCGATGGAACGCAGAAGGTCGTCGAGGTCGTTCGCGGAATAGGTATCGGGAACGGAAACGTGCACGGAGCCGTTGTAGGTATCGGGACCGTAGTTGTTGAGGACGAGGTCATAGACACCGGACACGTCGGGAAAGGAGCGGATGGTGTCCTTGATGTCCTTGGCAAGGGAAGGCTCGATCCGCTCTCCGAGGATCTGGGAGATGATGTCGCGCAGCATGTCGATGCCGGACTTGATGATGATCAGGGAGATCACGGCGCCAAGCCACGCTTCCAGTTTTAAACCGAAGGCCAGGTAGAGGACGGCCGCGACGAGGGTCGCTGCGGAGATGACGGCATCGAGTCTTGCGTCTTCCCCGGAGTTGACGAGCGAGTCGGAGTGGACCTTTTTGCCGACCGACTTCACGTACTGTCCGAGCAGGATCTTCGCGACCACGGCGACCGCGACGATGAGGAGCGTCACGGAGGTGTATTCCGGGGTCTCGGGCTGCACGATCTTTTTGACGGATTCGACGAGGGACGTCAGACCCGCGTACAGAACGAGCACGGAGATCACCATGGTGGTCAGGTATTCGACGCGTCCGTGGCCGAAGGGATGCTTCTTGTCGGGCGCCTTGCCGGCCAGCTTCGTGCCGATGATGGTGATGACGGACGACGCCGCGTCGGAGATGTTGTTGACGGCATCCAGCACGATGGCGATGGAATGCGAAAGGAGGCCGATCACGGCCTTGAAGGAAGCTAACAGGACATTGACGAGAATGCCGATGATGCTGGTGCGGACTACGATTTTTTCACGATTGTTTTCCATAAAGACCTCTGTTATTCAGAATCTGACGGCGCGGAAAGCCGCCCATACAGTTTTGTCATTTCCCTAATACGTTTGGTGAGGGCGGGCGTGATGTCCTTCTTTAACAGGCGCCAGCGCCAGTTGCCAAACAGCGTGCCCGGGGTGTTCATGCGGGCATCTTCCGAAAGTTCCAGATAGTCCTGCATCTGCGCGATAAAGAGTTCCGCGACCGAGCTCATGCCGCCGCGGAGGATGCCGCGGACGAAGCCTTCGCCGTCGTTCAGGCCAAGGTAGGTTTCCGCTTTTTTGAGATCCGCCTTGGAGAGTTCCTTTTTCCAGGCGGCGAGCGGCGCGTTGTCATGGGTGCCGGTATAGCAGACGCAGTGCGGGTCGTGGGCGTGCGGCAGATAGCTGGAGTCCTCCTTCGCGCTGAAGGCAAACTCGAGAACGCGCATGCCGGGGAAGCCGGAGTCGGCAAGGAGCTTCGTCACGTCTTCCGAAGGGGAGCCCAGGTCTTCCGCGATGAAGGTCAGATCCGGGAACCAGTCCTTGAGGATCTGCACGAGCTGCATGCCGGGGCCCGCCACCCAGTGGCCGCGCGTTGCCGTCGTGTCGCCGTAGGGGATCGCCCAGAAACTCGCCAGTCCGCGGAAGTGGTCGATGCGGACGGCGTCATAGAGCCTCGCCATGCCGCCGATGCGGCGGATGAAGAAACCGAAGCCGTCCTGCCGCATGTAGTCATAGTTATATAAAGGATTACCCCAGAGCTGGCCGGTCTTGGAAAAATAGTCCGGAGGGACGCCGGCGACCTCGGTGGGGACGTTCTTTTCGTCGAGCAGGAAATTCTCGGGCGAAGCCCAGACGTCGGCGGAGTCGAGCGCCACATACAGCGCCATGTCACCGAGGATCTTGATGCCCTTTTCGTGCGCGTAATCGCGCACCCGCTCCCACTGCGCAAAGAAGAGATACTGCAGGTAAATAAAAAAGGAGATGTCTTCCCGGAGGAGCTCCCGGTAGTGCGCAAGCGCTTCCGGCTTCCGGAGGCGGATGTCTTCTTCCGGCCACTCCTGCCAGGAGATCATGTGAAAGTGCTGCTTCAGCGCCATGAACAACGCGTAGTCATGGATCCAGGCGGCGTTTTCTTGGGCAAAGGCATCGACCTTTTCCCGGTCGCGGGGAAGCCCCTTTGCCGCGGCCTTCCGAAGGAGCGGCAGGCGCTCTTTGTAGAGTGTGCCGTAATCGACAAAGCGCGGATCCTCGCACCATTTGACGGCGGTGATCTCCTGCTTTTTCAAAAGGCCGTCTTCTACGAGGAGATCGAGGTCGATCAGATACGGATTGCCCGCGTAGGCGGAAGGGCTCTGGTAGGGGGAATCCCCGATGCTCGTGGGCCCGACCGGCAGGATCTGCCACCAGGTCTGCCCCGCATCCGCCAGAAAATCTATAAAAGAAAAGGCTGCTTTCCCCAGCGTCCCGATGCCGTATTCGGACGGCAGGGAAGAGAGGGGAAGCAGGATCCCCGAGGATCTTTTCATAAGTATCTCTCCGCGTGTTTGTGGTTGAAAAATCCGGCGGACCCGCTCCATAATAAGGAGTACGGATCCCGCTCCATTTCATTATTATAATACCTGGGGCGGTCCTTTCAAACTGCAATCTGACAAGGGGGAGGAGTCATGAGAAAGATCATCAATGCACCCGAGAATGTCGTCAAGGAATCGCTCGAAGGCTTCATCGGCGCGAACGCAGCCTTTTACAGAAAGCACCCGAAGGTGAACGGGGTCCTGTACAAACGCCGCCGGAAAAACAAGGTGGCGCTCGTCATCGGCGGCGGAAGCGGACACGAGCCGATGTTCGCGGGCTTCGTCGGAGAGGGGCTTGCGGATGCGGCGGCCTGCGGCGGGATCTTTGCTTCGCCCGACCCGGCGACGATCTACGAGACGGCCAAAGCCGTGAATGAAGGGTGCGGCGTCCTCTTTGTCTACGGGTGCTATGCCGGCGACAACCTGAACTTTGATATGGCGGAAGAGATGCTGCAAAAGGACGGGATCCCGACGGCGCACGTCAGGGTCCAGGATGATGTGGCAAGCGCCCCCAGGAGCGAGCGGGAGAAGCGGCGCGGCATCGCGGGGGATGTCTTTGTGGTCAAGACGGCGGGCGCCGCCTGTGATGCGGGTCTGTCGCTTGAGGAAGTGACGAGGATCACGGAGAAGGCGAACGAGCGGACGTATTCCATCGGCGTCGCGACGGCGTCGGCGCAGCTGCCGGGCGTGGAAGAGCCGATCTTCACGCTGGAGGAAGGCAAGATCGAATACGGCATGGGACTGCACGGGGAAAAGGGCATCCGGCGCGTCGACTGGGCGCCGATGGACGAGCTCGTGAACAACATGTACGCGGAGATCAAAAAGGACGCGGCGTTTGAAAAGGGCGACGAGGTCTGCGTTCTGCTGAACAGCCTGGGCGCCACGACGATCATAGAGCTTTCGATTGCGTTCAGACATCTCAAGAAACTGCTGGAAGAGGACGGGATCGCGATTTACGATTCGGAGTTGAACAATTATTGCACGAGCCAGGAGATGGGCGGCTTTTCCATTACCTTGCTGAAGCTGGACGAAGAGCTGAAGCAGTGCTATGACCATCCGTGCCGCTCCCCGTACTACTCGAAGGCGCCGCTTTCGGGAGAGGAACGGGAAGAGGACAAGGTGCTCGATGTGGCGGAGACGGAGACGGCTGCCGGGGAGGCTTCCGCTTACGTGCGGAAGGATTCCTACGAAGCGCTGGACGCGGAGGACGTGCGGGCGATGCTCCTGTATGTGTCGGAGAAACTGATTGCTTCGGAGCCGATGCTCACGAAGGCGGACAGCGAGATCGGAGACGGCGACCACGGGCTCGGGATGAAGACTGGGATGATGAGCGTAAAGAGCGCCATGCAGAAAGTGGCGACGGACGGATGCGCAAGCGACGTGTTCGGAGAAGCGGGACAGGCGATGCTGACCAGCATGGGCGGCGCGTCGGGCGTCATCTTCGGAAGCCTCTTCCTTGCGGGCGCGCAGGGAGAAAAGAAAAAGACCATGGACGCGAAGGCGCTCGCGGAGATGTTTGAAAAGAGCCTGCAGGCCATCCGGGAAAGAGGCGGCGCCTCGGTCGGAGACAAGACCATGGTGGATGCGCTTTCGCCCGCGGTCGATGCGATGAAGGAAGCGGCGGACAAGGGCCTTGCGCAGATGCTGACAGAAGGCGAAAAGGCGGCGCACGCGGGGTCTGACGCGACGAAGGACCAGGTGGCGAAATTCGGCCGTGCAAGGACGCTCGGGGAGCGGGCGCTCGGCTTTGCGGACGCCGGATCCATCAGCACCTGGCTGATTATTCAGGCGATGCGGGATTTTGTGATCGGAGAATAATAGTTTTTCATTGGTATAAAGGAGGAGAATCATGAAGATTGCCATCGGATGCGATCCGAATGCGGAGAACGAGAAGCAGGCGTTAAAGAAGTATATCGAGGAAAAGGGGTTCGGCGAGATCACGGACTTCGGGAGTGACGACGCGATCTACGCGCACACGGCCTTTGCGGTCGCGGAAGCGGTGGCGGCCGGAGAATACGACCGCGGGATCCTGCTTTGCGGCACGGGCCTTGGCATGTCGATCGCTGCCAACAAGGTGAAGGGCGCGTATGCGGCGCTTGCGACCGACGTGTACAGCGCGCAGCGGGCGAGACTTTCGAACGACGCGAACATCCTCTGCATGGGCGCCTTTACGAGCGGCGCCAAGGTGCGGGAGCTGATCACGGAGGCGTTTCTGACGAACGAATTCGTGCCGGGCTGCTCTTCGCAGCCGAAGGTCGATGCCTACGTGGAGTACGACAGCAACCGCTGAAAAGGGGAGAGGATCATGAAGAAACTGTATTTCGGCAGCAACCTGAAGATGTACAAGACGCCGACCGAGACGGAACTGTATCTGCAGGATCTGCAGGAGCGGACGAAAGATATTTCGCGTGAGGAGATAGAGCTGTTTATCCTGCCCTCTTTCGTCTGCCTGGAGCGGGCGATGCACGTGACGGACGCGGACCTGATCCGCATCGGCGCGCAGACTTTGCACTGGGAAGAGGAAGGACAGTTTACGGGCGAGGTTTCGGCGCGGATGATCGAGGACCTCGGGCTCACGATGGTCATGGTCGGGCACTCGGAGCGCCGGCACGTGTTCGGAGAGACGGACGCGGAAGAGGCTAAGCGCGTGCAGACGGCGCTGCAGCACGGTTTTATCACTTTGCTCTGCATCGGAGAGACGGCGGAAGAAAAGGAGATGGATGCGACGGAAGATGTCCTGCGCGAGCAGCTGAAGGTGGGGCTTTCCTCCGTGACGCCCGAGACCGTCGGACAGGTGCGGGTCGCGTATGAGCCGGTCTGGTCGATCGGCGTGAATGGGACGCCGGCCAGCGCGGAGTACGCGGGGAAGGTGCACGCGACCATCAAGAAGATCCTGGAGGAGCTGTTTGGCGAAGCGGCGGCGGGGATCCCGGTGCTGTACGGCGGCAGCGTCAATCCGGACAATGCCTGCGACCTGATCGCGCTTCCCGCCGTGGACGGACTCTACGTCGGGCGCGCTGCGTGGGACGCGGAAAAGTTTGACCGGCTGATCAGAGAAGCCATGGTGAAAGCGAAGGAAGCAGGAAAATAGGAAGCATAAAGAAGGGAAGCACATGTATTATATCGGAATCGATCTGGGAACATCCGCGCTGAAGCTGCTGCTCATGGACGAAAAGGGCGATATCCTGCGTACGGTAACGGAGGACTATCCGCTGTTTTTCCCGCATCCGGGGTGGAGCGAGCAGGCGCCGGAGGATTGGATCAGGGCGCTGGAGAGCGGGATGCCGAAGCTCCTCGAAGGGGTGGACGCTTCCAAGGTGCGCGGCATCGGTGCGGGCGGCCAGATGCACGGCCTCGTGGTGACGGAAAAGGACGGCAGGGTGCTTCGGCCTGCGATCCTTTGGAACGACGGGCGGACGGGAAAAGAGACCGCGTACCTGAATACTGTCATCGGGACGGAGAAACTCAGCGCCTGCACGGCGAACATTGCCTTTGCCGGCTTCACGGCGCCGAAACTTCTGTGGATGAAGGAAAACGAGCCGGAGCTTTTTGCCCGGATCGACAAGATCTTCCTGCCGAAGGATTATATCAATTACTATCTGACGGGCGTCCATGCGACGGATCCGTCCGACGCGTCTGGGATGCTCCTGTTTGACGTGGAGCACAGGACCTGGTCGGAGGAGATGCTCTCTGTCTGCGGTGTCAGGAAGGAGCAGATGGCGCGCGTCTTCGAATCGTACGAGCGCATCGGGACGCTTTTGCCCGAGGTTGCGAAGCGCTTTGGCCTGCCGGAAGATGTCTTTGTGGTCGCGGGCGCCGGCGACAACGCGGCGGCGGCGATCGGCACGGGAACGGTCGGCGAGGGGGCCTGCAACATTTCGCTGGGAACCTCCGGCACGATCTTCATCACGAGCGACCATTTCCGAAAGGACCCGCAGAATGCGCTGCACGCCTTTGCCCACGCGGACGGCGGCTACCACCTCATGGGTTGCATGCTGTCGGCGGCGAGTGCCAATAAATGGCTGGTCGAGGATATTTTCGGCACGAATGACTACGCCGCGGAGCAGAAGGACATCACGGAGGAGGACCTCGGGAGGAACCACGTTTTCTTCCTGCCCTACCTCATGGGCGAGCGCAGTCCCATCAATGACGTCAATGCCCGCGGGACCTTCACCGGCATCACCATGGATACCGCGCGGAAGGATCTGACCCAGGCCGTCCTAGAAGGCGTCGCCTTTGCGATGCGCGACAGCCTGGAGGTCGCGAGGGCCCAGGGCATCCCTGTCACGCGCTCCAAGATCTGCGGCGGCGGCGCCAAGAGCGCGCTGTGGCGCACCATTTTTGCGAACGTCATGAACATCCCCCTCGACGTGCCCGCCTCCGAGCAGGGCCCCGGCCAGGGCGGTGCCATGCTCGCCATGGTCGCCGACGGCGTCTTCCGGGATGTGCAGGAGGCCTGCGCGGCGCTCGTCCACGTCGTGGACACCGTCGAGCCGACCCCCGCGCTCGTTGCGCGCTACGAACAACAATACGGGAAGTTCGCGCGCATCTACCCCGCGATGAAGAACCTCTTCCCGCAGCTATTGTAAGTGTGTCAAAAGGTGTGTCAAAAGGGACGGTTCTCTTTGACACACTTTATGGAACGCATCACAGACATGCCTGATGCCAAAGTGTGTCAAAGAGAACCGTCCCTTTTGACACACCCTCCCGGCCAGAAAGGAGAAACTATGCTGACAAACATTCCGGAAGTAAAACTGGGGATTATCGCGGTCTCAAGGGACTGCTTTCCGATCACGCTGTCCGAAAGCAGGAAAAAAGCCATCAAGGCGGCCTACAAGGGAAACCTGTACGAGTGCCCGGTGATGGTGGAAAACGAGAAGGACATGCTGAAGGCAGTCGAGGATGTAAAGAAGGCCGACTGCAACGCGCTGGTCGTTTTTCTCGGAAACTTCGGACCGGAGACATCGGAAACGCTGATCGCGAAATACTTTGACGGCCCGTGCATGTTCGTGGCGGCGGCGGAAGGAGACGGCGACCTCATCCAGGGAAGAGGGGACGCCTACTGCGGCATGCTGAACTGCTCCTACAACCTGGGGCTGAGGAATCTCACGGGATACATCCCGCCTTATCCGGTCGGCACGGCGGACGACATCGCGCAGATGATCGGGGAATTCGTCCCGGTCGCGCGTGCCGTCATCGGCGTCAAAAACCTGAAGATCATCACCTTCGGCCCGCGCCCGCAGGACTTCTTTGCCTGCAACGCGCCCATCCAGGGTCTGTACGAACTGGGCGTGGAAGTCGAGGAAAACTCGGAGCTCGACCTGCTCGTGAGTTTCCGCGAGCACGAGGGCGACCCGCGCATCGAGGAAGTCTGCAAGGACATGGCCGAAGAAATGGGCGAAGGCAGATACTATCCGGACCTGCTCGCGAGGCTTGCGCAGTTTGAGCTCACGCTCCTTGACTGGGCGGAAAATCACAAGGGCGCGAGCAAATACGTGGCCTTTGCCGACAAGTGCTGGCCGGCCTTCCCGAAGGAATTCGGCTTCGAGCCCTGCTATGTGAATTCGCGCCTTGCGACGAGAGGCATCCCGGTCTCCTGCGAAGTGGACATCTACGGCGCGCTCTCCGAGTACATCGGGATGTGCGTGTCTGGCGACACCGTGACGCTGCTGGACATCAACAATTCCGTGCCGCAGAGCATGTACGATGCGGAGATCAAGGGAAAATACGACTACGCGCTGACCGACACGTTCATGGGCTTCCACTGCGGCAACACGCCGTCGTGCAAACTCTGCGACGACCGCGCCGTGAAATATATGCTGATCCAGCACCGGCTGCTGGAGCCCGAAGGAAGCGACCCCGACTTCACAAGGGGAACGCTCGAAGGCGATATCGCCGCGGGGCAGGTGACCTTCTACCGCCTGCAGTGCGACAGCAAGGGCGTTCTGAGAAGTTACGTGGCGCAGGGGGAAGTCCTGCCGGTGAAGACAGGATCCTTCGGCGGCATCGGCGTCATCGCGATCCCGGAGATGGCGAGATTTTACAGAAACGTCCTGCTCGAGGAGCACTTCCCGCACCACGCGGCGGTGGCATTCGGCCATCACGGCAGGGCCCTGTTCGAGGTGTTCCGGCTGCTTGGCATCGAGCACATCGGCTGGAACAGACCGAAGGCGATCCCGTACGAAAAGGAAAATCCGTTCCTTTAAAGAATAAAACCGAAAGAATACACGGAGGCAGGTAAACAACAGATATGGCGGTTTCGGTACTTGATTTTATGAACATCATCGGCGCGATTGCCTTTGCGATTGCAGGGGCACTCGTTGCCGTGCAGCACGAAATGGACATTTTCGGCGTAAACGTGCTGGCGGTCATCACGGCGACCGGCGGCGGCATGATCCGCGACATCATCATGGGCGACATTCCCCCGATGATGTTCCGGGATCCGCGCTACGTCCTGCTCGCGGTCGTGACGGCCAACGTCGTTTTCGTCTATTTGTATTACCGCGGCGAGAAGACTTCGGACCTCATCGCCCGCCTGTACGAGCGCGCCCTGTTCTGGTTTGACACCCTGGGCCTCGCCGCCTTCACCGTCGGCGGCGTCCTTGCGGGCTACCGGAAGGATGAGAGCAACACCCTCTTCCTCATCGTGTTCCTGGGCGTGGTCACCGGCGTCGGCGGAGGCCTTTTGCGCGACATCTGCGCAAACAGCATCCCTATGATCTTCGTAAAGCGCGTGTATGCCGTGGCGTCCATCATCGGCGCGGTCATGACCGGCCTCCTGCTCAAGCACACGGACCTCGGCACCACCATGGCCGCGGTCATCGGCGGCGGCCTCGTCGTTCTGATCCGCGTCCTTGCCCACCATTACCGGTGGCACCTGCCGCGCATCAAATCGAGCTGAAGGAACCGGTTTCCTCAGGGAAGAGTGGTTCCTCAGGAATAAGAATATGACCAACGCATTTTCCAGAACTGCATTACTGCTCGGCGATGAGGCGATGAAGAAGCTCGCTTCGTCGCACGTGGCCGTGTTCGGCATCGGCGGCGTCGGCGGCTATACGGTTGAGGCGCTCGTACGCTCCGGCATCGGCGCGCTGACGCTCGTGGATAACGACACGGTGAGCGAGACCAACCTGAACCGGCAGATCGTGGCGACGGTCGAGACCATCGGCCGCGACAAGGTGGAGGTGGCAAAAGAGCGGATCCGCTCGATCGCGCCATCGTGCGAAGTGACGGCGCGCAAGACCTTTTTCCTGCCGGAGACCGCGGCGGAGTTTGACTTTACGCAGTACGACTATGTGGTGGACGCGATCGACACCGTGACCGGGAAGCTGGCGCTGATCGAACACGCCAAGCGCGCCGGGGTGCCGGTCATTTCCTCGATGGGCGCCGGCAACAAGCTCGACCCCACGGCGTTCCGCGTGGCCGACATCTATGAAACGTCGGTTTGCCCGCTCGCCAAGGTGATGCGGAAAGAGTGCCGGGCGCGCGGCATCGACCACGTGAAAGTCGTATATTCCACGGAAGAAGCGATGAAGCCGCAGGGGGAAACGGAAGAAGAGAGCGCCAAGCGCGCGATTCCCGGGTCGGTCGCCTTTGTCCCCTCGGTGGCGGGGCTGATCATCGCGGGCGAAGTCATAAAAGACCTGATCAAAGGAGAAGAAAATGAGTAAGGAAATGGACAGAGCCATTGCTCTGCGCAACACAACGGACGTGCATTACAACTGCGCACAGTGCGTCCTCTGCGCCTTCGCGGACCGCATGGGCATCTCGGAGGAAGAGGCGGTTCGCCTCGGCGCGCATTTCGGCGGCGGCATGAAAATGGGCGGCACCTGCGGCGCGATCACAAGCGGCCTGATGGTCCTTGGCATGATGGGAAAAGGGGATGCGGCGAGCGCCAAGCAGTACGTGGACGTATTCCGCGCGCACCATGACAATGTGCTCGACTGCGCCGACCTGCTGCGCATCAATGCCCAGAAGGGCAACGAGCGCAAGCCGCACTGCGACAATATGGTCTACGAAGCCGTGGCGGCCCTGGAAGAAATTCTCGGGTAAAAAAAGGAAACACTCCCTGAGGAAACTGGTCCCACAAAGTGTGTCAAAAAGAACCGTCCCTTTTGACACACTCACATCATCATCTTGATCTTCAAAAGCGCCGCGACGGTCTTGCCATCGGCGATGCGTCCGTCCATGACCATCTCCCAGGCCTCGGTGAGCGGGACCTTGACGGGGGTCAGGAACTCGTCCTCGTCGAGAGCAAGCTCCGCTTCGTGCAGGCCGGTCGCCATCCAGGTGTAGATGATCTCGCTGGTGTAGCCGACAGAAGGATAGAAGGTGTGCAGGTCCGTGTAGTGGTCGGCCGTCAGGCCGCATTCCTCGCGGAGCTCGCGCTTGGCGGCCTCGAAGGGGTCTTCGCCCTTCTCGAGCTTTCCCGCGGGCAGCTCCAGGATCTCCCGCTGCAGGGGATAGCGGTACTGCCGGACCATATAGACCTCGTTGTTCTCCGTCACCGCGGCGATGCACGCGCCGCCCGGGTGGTGCACGACCTCCCGGAATTTCTTCTTTCCGTTCTCGACCTCCACGGTATCCCGGGTGACATGGATGATCTTGCCGCTGTAGATCTCTTCGGAAGACAATGGTTTCTCAAAATGTATCATCTCGTACAGTCCTTTCAGCATTCGCTTCTCGCCGTTACTTGAAACCACTACTGTAGTATGCGAGAAAAGTAAAAAAAAGTAAATCGTAATCGCCCGTGAACCTTGCTCACGGGAGTCTGATAGTGTATCGTAGTATTTGAGGGGAAAACTGAATAGCCCGGGCGGATCGGACCGATGCGGCCCGGGGCGTTTCATTTCAAATGGGGGGATAGCTTTGCAAGATCATGTTACCTCTGCCGACCCGACGCCTCCGGAAAAGACGGGGCTTGGGCAAATGGACTTCTTTTCGATTCTCGTGCCGCTTGGTACGGTCATTTTGCTGTGCATCGCGTTCTTTCTGAATCCTGTCGGATCGACATTCGTCCTGGAAAAGCTTCGCTTCTTTGTGGGAGATACCTGCAGCATCTATTTTGCGTTTCTGGGGCTGGCGGTTTTTGTTTTCACACTCTGGCTCGGAACATCTTCTTATGGAAAGATCCGCTTCGGGGACACTGACAGGCCGGAGTACTCCGATTTCCGGTGGGGAGCGCTGATCTTTACCTCCACCATGGCGGCTGACATTCTGTTTTATTCCCTGACGGAATGGTCGCTGTACGCCAGCGAACCGTTCATCACGCAGCAGCCGGGCGGCATTCAGAAATGGGCGTCGACCTATCCGCTGTTTCACTGGGGGCCCATTGCGTGGAGCTTCTACATCGCACTGGCCGCTGCCTTCGGCTATCTTTTCCATGTGCGGGGCACCTGGAAGCAGAAGTTTTCCGAAGCGTGCCGGCCGCTTCTGGGCGACCGGGTGGACGGTGCGGCGGGAAAGATCATTGACCTGATCGCCATCTTCTCACTCATCGCGGGAACATCCACCACTTTTTCCGTCACGACGCCGCTCCTGTCTTCCGCGGTGGCGCGCATTCTGCACATACAAGACTCCGTGATGCTCGCCATCCTGATCCTGATCGTCATTGCCGTGATCTATACGCTCGTGCTGTGGTTCGGGATGCGCGCGATCTCCAATCTCGCGCTCATCTGCGTGATCTTCTTCTTTGCGCTTATGGGATACGTTCTGTTTTTCGGCGGAGAGACTCGCTACATCCTGGAGACCGGCTTTTCCGCGCTCGGCAACCTGGTGCAGAATTTCGTCGGGATGGCCACCTGGCTGGATCCGCTGCGCGAGACATCCTTCCCGCAGAACTGGACCATCTACTACTGGGCTTACTGGATGGTATGGTGCGTGGCGACGCCGTTTTTCATTGCTACGATCAGTAAGGGGCGCACGATCCGGAACATGGTGTTCGGCGGATATTTCTGGGGACTGGCCGGCACATTCCTGACTTTTATCATTCTGGGAAACTACGGCCTTTCACAGCAGATGAAGCATGGGATGGACATCAGCGGAGAGATCGCCGCCACCGGTAAGTACGCGGAAGCGATCACCCGCATCTTTGACGCGCTGCCGCTTCCGGTGCTGGGGCTGTTTCTCCTGGTCATTACCATGATCCTGTTCTACGCGACGACCTTTGACTCTTTAGCCATGGTCATTTCGTATTATTCGTACCGCAAACTTGCCGCCGGGACCGTGCCGGGAAAACCGATCCGCGTGTTCTGGTCGATCGTGTTTATCCTTTTCCCGATCGCTCTCATTTCCTCGCAGAACTCCATCTATGCGCTGCAGTCCGTATCCATCATTGCGGCGTTCCCGATCGGGATCATTATCGTTCTAATCTGCATCAGCCTTGTCAAAGCGCTGCGTGAAGATATAAACGGGAATAAGAAAACGTAAAACCAACGAAAAGGAGGGAAAGTATGAAAAAGTTAACGGCACTGATTCTGGCAGGTGTCATGACACTTGGCCTTGTCGCGTGTGGCGGCGGCGGAAGCGCGCCCGCTCCGGCAGGATCTTCCGAAGCCCCGGCATCCGCTGAGGCGTCGGCTCCGGCAGAGAGCTCCGGAGAAAAGATCGAGATCGAATTCTGGCTGGCCCAGGGCAACAACGTCATGGACCTGGTGCAGGAAGAGATCGATAACTTCAACAGTTCGCAGGACAAGTATCATGTCACGGCGATCCAGCAGGAGAACTACGTAAAGACCTTCTCCAATCTGCAGGCGGCCATCGCCGGCAAGACGGCACCGGATGTCGCGCTGTTAGATACTGCTCCCGCGCGGCAGCTCTATGAAAAAGGAGCGCTGGTAACGTTCAACCAGTTCCAGGACGCGGATCCCGATTTTAATGCCGACGATTTCTATGCCGATTTCGCGGCAAACGGGATCGACGGCGACGTGACGTTCTCCCGTCCGTGGTACGGCACCATCCAGATCGCTTACTACAGCGTCAAGGCGTTTGAGGACGCGGGAGTTGATCCGGCAAGCATCAAGTCCTGGCAGGACCTCGTGGCGCAGGCGGACAAGTTTAAAGAAGCCGGTTATAACCGCGTCTGGGAACCGATGGGCGGCGACGCCAAGAACCTGATCGATGCCGCTTTCGCAAACGGAGCGAAGATCTTTTCCGAGGACGGCAAGACCGTGACGATCAACTCTCCCGAGTGGGTCGAGGTGTGGGAAGCGTTCCGCGGCTGGATCCATGACGACGACATTATGGAGACCAAATGGAACGGTCTGGACGACTGGGCATACTGGTATGACACGATCGATGACGTGATCGAAGGAAGAAGCGCAGGCTACACCGGCTCGCCTGTCGACTCCGTCGACTTTGACTTCAATGTCATTCAGCCTCTGGAGCAGTTCGGCTGGGAAGACGCGCCGTCCAGACCGTGGGCGCAGACCCTGATGCTCGTCATGCCCGAAGGCAATGGCGCGGAAAGACAGCAGGGCGCGTATGAGTTCATCAAGTTCCTGACCAATCCGGAAAACCAGGCGGCGTACACCATGCTGACCACCTATCCGGCAGCCAACAAGAAGGTCACGGAAGTTCCGGAATACCAGGCGTTCCTGGAAGAGAACCCGGTGGCGGGTGTGCTTCTTAAGCAGGCGGAACACGTTTCCGCTTATCCGGTCGATCCTACCGGCGGCAAGATCCTCGACGAATTGAACATCGCGGCTCAGGCACTCGAACTCGAAGGAAAATCCGCCCAGGAAGTTCTGGACGAGGCAGCGGCCAACGCGCAGATCGCGCTGGACGAAGCGCTGGCGGAATAAGTTCATAAGAAAGAAGGATTTACAGGGGGCGGCCGCGCGACTTGCCACGGCCGTCCTCTTTGGGAAAAAAGGGGGGATCCCATGGCAGAGATCATTCTGAAGAATATCACAAAGGAGTACGAGAACGGCTTTCAGGCCGTTAAAAATGTGAATCTGGAGATCGGGGACAACGAGTTTGTCATCCTCGTCGGTCCGTCCGGCTGCGGAAAGTCCACGACGCTGCGCATGATCGCGGGACTGGAAGACATCAGCGACGGAGATCTCCTGATCGACGGAGAGCGGATGAACGACGTCGCGCCGCAGAACCGGAATATCGCCATGGTGTTCCAGAATTACGCGCTGTATCCGCACATGTCGGTCTATCAGAACATTGCCTACAGCCTGAAGATCCAAAAGGTCCCGAAGGCGGAGATCGACAAGCGGGTGCACGAGGTAGCCAAATCTCTTGGTCTGGAAGAACTTCTGGACAGACGCCCGGGGCAGCTTTCCGGCGGGCAGAAGCAGCGTGTTGCCATGGGACGGGCCATTATCCGCCACCCGAAAGTGTTCCTGATGGACGAGCCTCTGTCCAACCTGGACGCGAAGCTCCGCGGACAGATGCGCGTGGAGATAGCGGATCTTTATCAGCGGCTGAACACCACTTTTATTTACGTGACACATGACCAGACGGAAGCCATGACGCTGGGAACGCGCATCGTCGTGATGCGTGACGGGGAGATCCAGCAGATCGATTCTCCCGCCAATCTCTTTAACTTCCCGTGCAACAAGTTCGTGGCCGGTTTTATCGGAACGCCCGCCATGAATTTCTTTGACGTCACCTGTGAGGAAGAGAACGGTGAAGTCATCTTAAGGACCAATGGCGGGAAGATCCGTATGAACGCCGAAAAAACACAGAAGCTGAAAGCCGGCGGATGGATCGGTAAAAAGTTGCTGGCCGGGATCCGCCCGGAGCATGTCGTTGTTGCCGATTCGCCCGAAAAAACGGTCTTTTCCGGAAAAGTCAGTGTTTACGAGCTCCTCGGGAGCAACGCCATCGTCTACAGCGATACGGACGCGGGCCGGATCATCATGAACACTTCTCAGCTGGAAGAACATACGCATGATTCCGACATCCGGCTCGGAGTGATGGAGGAGAGGATCCATATCTTTGATCCGGAGACGGAAAGGACGGTGACAAACTGATGAATCTTTCCGGAACAAAACGAAAATTCAAGAAGCGCTATGACCGACTGCCGACGGTGCTGCTTTTTATCCTGCCGGCACTGATTCCGCTCGTCGTTTTCTGGATCTATCCGATCTGCCGGTCCATTTACCTGAGTTTCACAAACTGGGACTTCATCTCGCCCACGTATAAGATCGTAGGGTTCAAGAACTATTTGTCCCTGTTTAAGAACCCGCGCTTTTTCGAGGCACTTTGGCACACCGTCGTATTCACGGCGGGAACGCTCATCCCCACCATCGTGCTGGGCCTTGTGCTGGCGCTGCTTCTGGTGCGGAGTTTCCGCGGGAGCGGTATTTTGAAATTCATCCTGTTTTCTCCCTGGATCACACCGACGGTCGCCATCTCCATCGTGTGGACCTGGATCTTCAAGGCCGACGGCGGTATCGCCAATACGATCCTCACCGCGCTCGGAGCCTCTCCGCTGAAATGGATCTCTTCTTCGGACACGGCCATGCTGTCCGTTATCATCGTGACGGTGTGGAAATCGCTGGGGTACGCGATGATCTTTTATCTTTCCGCGCTGGAGAAGGTGCCGGGAGAACTCTATGAGGCAGGCGCGCTGGACGGGGCCAACAAGGTACAGCAGTTCTTTGACATCACGCTCCCTTCGATCTCCCCGACGACGTTCTTTCTGATGATCATCACGATGGTCAATTCGCTGCAGGCCTACGACCAGATCCAGGTGCTCACCCAGGGCGGACCTTCCGGAAGCACGAGAACGCTTTTGTATATGTACTATCAGCTGGGCTTCCAGGAGTTCAATATGGGACAGGCGACGGCGGTCGCCGTGATCATGATCCTTCTTACGGTGGCATTGTCCGTACTGCAGTTCAAGGCCAGCGAAAAATGGGTCCATTATTAAGGAAGGGGGTCGGATTCGATGAATACAAGATACAGTGATAAAAATCCCATCGGACTTCGGGTCCTGACAACGGCAGGAAAGGTTTTGATCCTGGGAGTCGCCAGCGTCTTTACCGCTTTTCCGTTTCTCTGGATGGTAATCTCTTCCTTAAAGACCAAGGCAGACATCCTAAACACCGATGTCTTTTTCCCGCCGGATCCGCAGTGGCAGAATATTACGGGCATCCTTTTTGATTCTCCGATTCCGCGCTATATCTTCAACTCGGCCTGGGTGTCGCTCGTGATCGTCGCCATTCAGATCGTCAGCGGGGCCATGCTGGCATACGCGTTGGTGTTTTTAAAGTTCCGGACGCGGAAGATCCTGTTCGCCATCGTCATGGCGACCTATATGCTGCCGGTGGCCGCGACATATATTCCCAGCTACATCATTCTCGCGGACATGGGGCTTCTGGACTCCTTCGGCGGGCTCATCATCTCCAGTACGGTCAGTATCTTCGGGATCTTTTTGTTAAGACAGGCGTTCATGCAGCTTCCCAAGGGACTGGTGGAAGCCGCCCGAATGGATGGCGCCAGCCACTGGCGCGCGCTATGGGGGATCGTCTGCCCGATGACGAAGGCAAGTTTTATCACGTTCGGACTGATGAACTTTATCAGTACATACAACAACTATATGTGGCCTTCGCTCATTACGAAGACCAGTGATTACTTTCTTGTATCACAGGGTCTCCGTGCCTTCTTCGTGCGCGACGGGGCCTACGGAACGGAATGGGCGCTGGTGATGGCAGCCTCGGCCGTGGTCGTGATCCCGCTGCTTATCCTCTTTGCCTTTACACAGAAGTGGTTCATCAACGGCATCGGCGGAGAGACCGGCATGAAAGGTTAAGCGCCGGGGAGGGAAGCAAGGACCTTCCGGCACAGATCCGGGTGATTTCCGATGAGGATGTTTACGCCGAGCAGGGCGAGTTCCCGCATCTCTTCTTCGAGGTTCACCGTCCACACATTGACAAGAAGGTCAAGCGAGCGCGCCTTTTCCATGAATGCGGCGTCGACCATATGGTATTCGGGATGGAATCCCTGGACACCGTTTTCCGCCGTATATTCGAGCGGATGCAGGAGCCGGCTCTCCTCCAGAAAGCCGTAGGTCATGTCCGGGGCAAGCGACTGCATGTGCTTTACGGACGCGTGATTGAAGGACGAGATGATGATCCTGTCGCGAAGCGAGAATTCGTCGATCAGGGAAAGCACCTGCTCTTCGATCCCTTCGTACAGGAACACGCCGGTCTTTAATTCGATATTGGTGAGGATCCCGGCAGACTTTGCGAGCGTAAGATATTCGCGCAGCGTGGGAATACGGTTTGTTCCGTACTGTCCGCGAAACCGGTAGGAAGCATCGAGAGAGCGGATCTCGTCGAGGGTCATGTCTTTCACGAAGCCGTGACCGTCGGTGGTACGGTCCACCTCCTCGTCGTGCAGGATGATCAGTTCGCGGTCCTTTGTAAGCTGGACATCGAGCTCGATCCCATCGCAGCCGGCCTCCACCGCTTTTTCAAAGGCCAGCATGGTGTTTTCGGG
>JAGAHC010000027.1 GCA_017627275.1 Lachnospiraceae bacterium | reverse complement strand
TCGCAAACCCTTCTAACAATGCTAAAATATCCATGAGAGCACCTCCTTTGGGTTGTTAGTTTGGTCGCTAACCATTATACCCCATAAGACAGATGCTCTCTTTTCTTTTGCCTATTCAACTGATGAAATCTTTACGCCATGGGAACCATTGTCCCTGGGACAGTGGTTCTTTTTCAGAGGGACCATTGTCCCTGGGACATTGGTCCCTTTTTTACAAAGCCAGAAACTCCGGCGTCGAGAGTTGAAAGACGGCTCTGCCGGATGTTTCCTGCGTCAGCAGGGTCTGCAGAAATGCCGCCTCGTTTTCGCGAACGGTGACTGACAGCGTGACGGTATCGGTATAGACTGGCTCGCTTGTGCGCAGGCGTCTTTTTCCCTCTTCGTTCCGTTCGGCCTGCTGCAGCGCATACTGCACGCGGTCATGGTCCGTGTAGGGGATCGTCACCTGCATCTGCACGCAGGCGCACATTTCCACGATCTCCGTCGCGTTAAGCGCCTCCTGTGCTGCCCGGGTGTAGGCGCGGACAAGGCCGCCCGTTCCGAGGAGCGTCCCGCCGAAGTACCGGGTGACCACGATCAGTGTATCGGTGCAGCCGCTGCCGTCGATCACATTCAAAATCGGCAGACCGGCCGTCCCGGACGGTTCCCCGTCGTCAGACGATCTGCGCCTGGCGCCGTCTTCGCCCAATATGAAGGCATAGCAGTGGTGTCTCGCCTTATAATGCGCTTTTCGCACGGAGGTGAGGATCTCTTCCGCCTCCGCTTCGCTCTTTACAGGGGCCGCAAGGCCCAGAAAACGGGAGGCTTTCTCTTCGATCTCCCCTTCGCCAGCCTTTAGGATTGTGAGATAACTGTCGGGTCTGCTCATAGGTAGTATTCTAGCATATTTCCAGGGGACCCAATGTCCAAGGAACCAATGTCCCTGGGACATTGGTTCCTCGAACCACTGTCCCTGGGACATTGGTTCATTGGTTCCTCCAGTGGTTCCTCTAAAAATACACTCCTATATGTGGTATAATACTAAGGATATGAACTACGGTAAGCACGCCATCAAAAAACTGCAAAAGGAATTGACGAGCCGGTCGAAAAAAAGGCTCCGTCACCTGTCGCTCACACTCATTCACGTGGCGCTGATCTGCATGATCGGGGTCGCGGCGCTGGTGCTGTGCCTGGGGCTCGGCGCCTTCCGCGGCGTGCTGGACACTTCTCCGGACATCTCCAATATCGATGTCACGCCGTCGGGCTTCTCGACCTTCGTCTATGACGCGGACGGCAATCAGATCGCGAAGCTTGTGTCTACCAACGCCAACCGTATTCCGGTCACGATGGAGATGATCCCGGACCACCTCGGGGATGCCTTTGTCGCGATCGAGGACGAGCGGTTCTACGAACACAGCGGAATCGATATCCAGGGCATCATGCGTGCGGCCGTGATCGCCGTACAGACGCGCAAACTCTCGCAGGGCGCAAGTACCATCACGCAGCAGCTCTTAAAAAACAACGTATTTACGGGCTGGACCGAAGAAAGCAACAACATCGAGCGTGTCAAGCGTAAGGTGCAGGAGCAGTACCTCGCGCTCCAGCTGGAGCGGGAAATGGATAAAGAGACCATTCTCCTGAATTATATGAACACCATCAACCTGGGGCACAACACGCTGGGAGTGCAGGCAGCGTCTCTTCGATATTTCGGCAAAAGCGTCAGCGATCTCAATCTGTCCGAATGTGCTGTCATCGCGGGTATTACGCAGAATCCGTCCAACTACGATCCCATCGCCTATCCCGAGAAAAACGAAGGCAGGCGGAAAGACGTCCTGGACCGGATGCTTCGTCACAAATTCATTACGCAGGAAGAATATGATGAGGCAATCGCCGACGACGTCTATTCGCGCATCAAGATCGTCGACGACCAGACCGAGGATGACGAGGTCAATTCCTACTTTGTCGACGCGCTCACGGACCAGCTCCTGGCAGACTTCCAGGAAGCGGGCTACTCCGAGCAGCAGGCCTACGGCCTGGTCTATGCGGGCGGCCTGAAGATCTATGCTACCCAGGATCCGAAGATCCAGAAAATCGCGGATGCCGTCTGCTCCGATCCCGAGAGTTATCCCACGGGGACGCAGCTTCTCCTCGATTACGCGCTGACCGTGCAGTCCGCAGACGGAGAACTCACCAACTATAACGAAGAAAAAATGGTGCAGTACTTCAAAGATAACGGCGACGCCTCCGCCTCCGCGTACTTTGCCAGTGAGGAAGCGGCGGATGAAGCCATCGAGAATTATAAATCCCTGATCATGGCAGCCGGCGACACCGTGCTTGGCGAAACCAAGTCCCTGACGCCGCAGCCGCAGATCTCTCTTACGATATCGGATCAGCATACAGGCCATGTCGTTGCCATGGTCGGCGGACGCGGCGCCAAAACGGCAAGCAGGACCTTAAACCGTGCGACCGGTTCCATGCGGCAGCCCGGATCAACCTTCAAGATCGTCGGTGTTTACGCTGCGGCGCTTGATGCCGGCGGCATGTCGCTTGCGTCCACGCAGAATGACGCCCCGTATCAGTATGCCGACGGCACACCGGTCCGCAACTGGTATGGTGAAAAGTACCGCGGCATCCAGACCATCCGACAGGGTATTCAGGACTCCCTGAACATCGTGGCAGTCAAGACGCTGACGGATATCACGCCGGAGCTTGGTTTCCGGTACGCGCAGGATCTCGGCATCACGACGCTCGTGGATCAGCTCGTTGTCGATACGGCGGAAGGCCCAAAGGTCTACTCCGACAAGCAGCAGTCCATGGGTCTCGGCGGTCTGACCTACGGCGTCAAGAACATCGATATCAACGCTGCCTACGCCACCATCGCAAACGACGGTATCTATATCAAGCCGAAGCTCTATACACAGGTCCTCGACCACGACGGAAATGTTCTGCTCGACACGGATACCTATCCGGAGAAGCGCGTCTTAAAGAGTTCCACCGCCTGGCTTCTGACCAATGCCATGCAGGACGTCGTCACCAAGGGTACCGGTACTGCCGTGAATTTCGGAACGACGCAGATCGCCGGAAAGACCGGAACGACTTCCGACTACAATGACGTCTGGTTCTGCGGTTATACGGAATACTACACCGCCTCCACCTGGGCAGGGTGTGATGACAATAAGAAACTGGTGGGCGACGAAAGAAACCTGGCCAAGACCATCTGGCGCAAGGTCATGGAACAGATCCATGCCGACCTTCCGTCAAAGCCTTTCCCGGAGGTCCCCTCCTCTATCAAGCAGATGTCCGTCTGTGCTACTTCCGGAAAGCTCCCGATCCCGGGGCTTTGCGGCGCGCTGCGTACCGAATACTTTGCGCTGGACTCGATCCCGGAAGACAAGTGCGATCTTCACTTCCAGGGTGAGATCTGTGAATACTGCGGCAAACCTGCTACGGAGTTCTGCCCGTTCAAGATCAGCGGTGTCGTAACACTGACAGATCGCGCCACCTGCCCGCATACGGCGGAATACATGATGCAGCCGAATATCGATGCCATACTCGCTGCAGAGCGCGCGCAGATCGAGCAGAACCGGCTTCTGGCAAGTGTGGAGCAGATCAACCAGCTCGTCGCCGCTGCCGCACAGGGCGTGGCCGACGCGCAGACTGCGCTCACACTGGCACAGCAGGGCGGCGATCCTGCGACGATCGCGCAGGCGGAAGCCAACCTCTCGCAGATGGTCTTGAATTACGAGACCGCGCTGGCACAGCAGGCGGCGATCAGTGCCGCTGCCCCGGCAGAACCGCCGGCGGAATAACTACATCCATTACCGAGTTCCCTCACCTCGGAAAAACAAAAAGGAGTCTTTATCATGTCACAAAAAAACATTCTTTACCTCGCACACGCCGCTATTATTGCGGCAATTTACATTGTACTCACCATGCTCGCAGCCGGCTTTGACCTCGCCAGCGGTGCGGTGCAGGTTCGCTTTTCGGAAGCACTGACGGTGCTCCCGTTTTTTACGCCTGCCGCCATCCCGGGTCTCACCATCGGGTGCTTTCTGGCAAACCTCTTTACCGGGTGCCTTCCTCCCGACATCATCTTCGGGACGCTTGCGACCTTTCTCGGCGCCGTGGGAACCTATTTCCTGCGCGGCAGGAAATACCTCTGCCCCCTTCCGCCGATCATTGCCAATACCGTCATCGTGCCGCAGGTTTTGTCGAGAGCCTATCACATCCCCGGCAGCATCCCCTTTCTGATGCTGACCGTCGGGATCGGCGAAGTGATCGCCTGCTATATTCTGGGATTTCTCCTGCTGCGCGCACTGGAGCCGCTTCGAATGCATCTTTTTGAGAGAACGGCATGAGCATCATTTCCGGCAGATTTCTTCTCTTCTTCATCCTGTTTTTTCTTCTCTGGCACTTTCTGCCGGGAAAAAGCAGACCGGCGCTCCTGCTGGCCGGGAGTCTTCTGTTTTACTTATCTGCCGGGCCGTTTGCCTTTTCTCTCCTGCTGTGTGTAATCCTGTGGTCGTATCTTGGCGGGCATCTTCTTGCAAAAAAGAAAAGCCGCGGGACCTATCTCCTGTTTTTTGCGGGGCTCCTTCTGCTGCTTCTTGCGCTGAAAATACGCAACATGGCAACCGGTGCGCCGCTTCCCGTCGGCGCCTCGTTCTATATCCTGACGGCCGCGGGCTATCTCACCGCCGTATACCGGCAAAAGATCGAATACGAAAAGGGGTTTCTTTATTACGCCCCCTTTGTTTCGTTCTTCCCGTCCCTCCTCTCCGGCCCCATCGGGCAGGCAGACGTTTTGCTTCCGCAATTGCATCGTGCTGTCGGCACGGAAGCCGTGCCGGAGGAAGACCTGCTTTATCGCGGGTTCTACCGTTTTCTGTGGGGGATGTTCATCAAACTCTTTGTGGCCAACCGCCTTGCGCCGGCCGTCGGCTATATTTTCGATGCGGCGGGCTACTATTCGGGCCTCTATCACCTGTTCGCAGCGTTCCTGTTTTCCGTGCAGTTATATGCGGATTTCAGCGCCTACTCCGACATGGCGATCGGCCTTGCCATGATGCTGCACATCCGCCTTCCGGAAAACTTCCGCAATCCTTTCCTTTCAGTATCGCTGAAGGAACTCTGGACAAGATGGCATATCAGCCTGAACCGGTGGCTTGCGGACAACCTCTATATTCCGCTCGGCGGAAACCGTCTGGGAGAAACAAGGACCGTCTGCAATCTTCTGATCGTCTTTTTCTTCAGCGGTCTCTGGCACGGAGAAGGCGTGCACTTTATCGTCTGGGGTCTGTATAACGCGCTGCTGATGCTGATCGGCATGTGGACGGAGCCTTTCCGGGCAGCCATTCGCAAAAAGTGCGGGCTCGATACAAAGGCGTGGTACCGGTGGGTAAGACGCGGCATCGTCTTCTTCCTGTTTTCCATGGCCTTCATCTTCTTCCGCGCCGACTCGGTGGCAGGCGGCCTGTTCATGACCCGCGGGATCCTCTCCATTCGCCCGCAGGAACTCATCGGTTTTTATCCGCAGCAGCTGTTTGATAAGTCGAACGCTTCCTTCCTGTTTTCCATGGGTATGATCGGCGTCTTCTTTGCCGTGCAATACCTTCGGAGCAGAGAAGACCTGCTGTTTCAAAAGATACGTAATACACCGCGCGCGGCACAGATCCTTTTCAGTGCCGTGCTCGTGATACTCCTGGTGTTTGCTGCCTGCGCCGACCTCACGACGCTCAACACGCAGTTTATTTATTCGAAGTTCTGAGCAGGAAAGATTTGATGCGAGCTGAGAAAAAAACGATCGGAAAGTTCATAGGATTCGTGGCGGCGGTGCTGCTCCTTGCCCTGCTTGGCATCGCAGCCGTCTTTACCTATGTGGTCTGCGTCCCGAAGGACGTGTTTTCTCCCACCTATCAAAGCGTCATTCAGGATAAGTATGCCGCCTTGCAGCGGACGGAGGGGCCGCGTCTCATCCTCCTTGGCGGAAGCAGCATGGCCTACGGCATCGACGAAGCTTACCTGGAAGAACTGACAGGGCTTCCTGTTGTCAACATGGGCCTCTACGGCGGGCTGGGCGATCTCTTTCAGTCCCAGCTGGTGAGATCGGACCTGCATGAGGGCGATATCGTGCTTCTCGGGTATGAATACAACTGGATTGATGCCCCTTCGTTCTCGAAGCTTCTGGTAGACACCGTCATGTCGGGGATCGACCATCACATCGACATGTACCGCGTCATTCCCTTCCGCAATCTTCCGGAAGTCATCGGCTATCTTCCGTCCTACTATGCCGAAAAAAAGGAATATGCAAAACACCCCGGCGAAGATGTGCATCACACCCTTTTTGACGCGGACGGCCGCCTTCTGCAGGCACGCCCCGCAAGCAGGATCACGGACTATGCAAACCAGCCGGAGGTCCACAATCCCGTCTCTTTGGAAGGCGCCGTGCTTTCTCCGGAAAGCATCCGGTACCTGAAGGACTTTCATGCCTTTGCCCAAAAAAAGAAGGCACAGCTTTTCTTTACGGCTCCGCCCTTCCTCGCGGAAGCTGTCGAGGGAGATGCCGCGGCGTTCGACCTCCTTCCGCAGCTTGAGGAGGAACAGATCGGGATCCCGTACATCAGCACCCCTTCCGACTATCTCTTCCCCGCGGAGTGGATGTACGACACCGTCTATCACTGCAATGACGAAGGCGCCCAGATCCGTACCGAACGCCTTGCGGAAGATCTGATGAATGCGCTGAATCAATAAGGAACCACTGTCCCTGAGGAAACTGGTCCCTGCACTACGGGACCAGTTTCCTCAGGGACAGTGGTTCCTTTTCAAAAAAAAGACCCGGCAGGAGTGATCTCCTGCCGGGTCTGTGTTTGGTCTAATCCGTATTATTCAATGATGGAAACAACACGGCCCGAGCCGACAGTACGGCCGCCTTCGCGGATAGCGAAGGTAAGACCCTGTTCCATAGCGATCGGGTGGATCAGCTCGATGGTCATCTCGACGTGGTCGCCGGGCATGCACATCTCTGTGCCTTCGGGAAGGTTGACAACACCGGTAACGTCAGTCGTTCTGAAATAGAACTGCGGACGATAGTTGTTGAAGAACGGTGTATGACGGCCACCTTCGTCTTTGGTCAGAACGTAGACCTGAGCCGTAAACTTCTTGTGGCAGGTAACGGTACCGGGAGCTGCGATAACCTGGCCTCTCTCGATCTCCGTACGGTCGATACCACGAAGCAGGATACCGACGTTGTCACCGGCTTCGCCGTAATCCAGAGTCTTACGGAACATTTCGATACCGGTTGCAACAGACTTCATGGTCTCTTCCTTGATGCCGACGATTTCAACAGCATCGCCAACATTCAGACGGCCTCTCTCAACACGGCCGGTCGCAACCGTACCACGTCCGGAGATGGTGAAGACGTCTTCGACAGGCATCAGGAACGGCTTGTCAACATCACGTTCCGGAGCAGGGATATAGCTGTCAACAGCATCCATGAGCTCCATGATCTTGTCGCCCCATTCGCTGTTCGGATCTTCCAGAGCCTTCAGAGCGGAACCCTTAATGATCGGAATATCGTCGCCCGGGAATTCATACTCGTTCAGAAGCTCTCTGACTTCCATTTCAACGAGCTCGATGAGTTCCGGATCGTCAACCATGTCGCACTTGTTCAGGAAAACAACGATGTAAGGAACGCCGACCTGTCTGGAAAGCAGCACGTGCTCACGGGTCTGAGCCATAACACCGTCGGTAGCGGCGACAACCAGGATTGCGCCGTCCATCTGCGCAGCGCCGGTGA
>JAGAHC010000026.1 GCA_017627275.1 Lachnospiraceae bacterium | reverse complement strand
GGATCCAGTGATCCTCGGGGAGTACCTTCATCAGGTCCTTCTCCACCTTCGCGGGGTCTGTTTCCTTCGTCAGTCCCAGGCGCTTTGCGATGCGCTTGACATGCGTATCCACCACGACGCTCGGGTCTCTGTAAATATTGCCGCGGACGACGTTCGCCGTCTTCCGTCCGACGCCGGGCAGCATCGTGAGTTCCTCAATGGTAGCAGGCACTTCTCCGTGAAACTCCGTCAGAAGCATCTGCGCACAGCCGATCAGGTTCTTTGCCTTCATCCGGTAGAACCCGATGGAGTGGATATCTTTTTCCAGTTCTTCCCTGTCCGCCTTCGCAAAGGCTTCCACCGTCCGGTACTTCTTATACAGATCCTTCGTCACCATGTTGACGCGGGCATCCGTACACTGCGCGGACAGGATCGTCGCGAACAACAGCTGCCACGGTTTTTTGTAATCGTATTCCAGATACGTTTCGATGTCGGTCCCGTACTGCTCGTCGAACAGCGCAAGGATCCCGTCAACGCGCTCCTGCATTTTCATAAGCGCCGTCTCCCGTTTACGGATCGATAAAGGTCGCAACGCCGACGAGTCCCGGGCCGGTGTTGATGGCCAGTGTCGCGTTGATCTGTTTGTCGAAGAGGTATTCCATGTTCGGAAGTTTTTCCTCCAGGATCGCCTTCATCTTCATTGCTTCCTCGTGCGCGTCGCCTTCTCCGACGACCACCCAGCAATGTTTGTCGCCGACGACCTTGATCACTTCCTCCAGCATGCGTTTTTTCCCGAGCATCTCGCCGCGGATCTTGGCGACCGTATAGTAGACGCCCTGCGGGTCGCAGGAAATGATCGGTTTCAAATGCAGCGCCTCTCCGATAAAGGAGGCCACGTGCCCGATGCGGCCGCCGTGACGCAGGTATTTCAGCGTATCCATATAGAAGAACTGTCTGGAATCGCCCCGCTTGTCATAGAGTCTCTGCACGACTTCCGCCGTCGGCATCCCTTCCTTCAGCTTGCGCGCCGCATACAGCGCAAACAGCCCGCTGCCGAAGGAGATGTTCCTTGTATCAAAGACCAGGATGTCCATTCCCTTGTAATCCCTGGCCGCTACAGACACCGTATTGCCGGTGCCGGAAAGGGCGCTGGAGATGGTAATGACGATCAGTTTCTCGTACCCCTCCTCCCTGATCTCATCGAATTTATCAATGACTTCCTGGATCGACGGCGTCGAGGTCGTCGGGATCTCATCCGGGAACCGCCGGTAGACCATCATGGGATCGATGTCGATGCCGTCCAGATAGTCCTTTTCCGGGTAGATCACGTGCAGCGGAAGCACCTTGATCCCTTCCCTCTCACAGACTTCGATCGGCAGATCGCAGCCTGTGTCCATCATGACCGCCGTTTTCTGTTCATTCATGTTTTTGCTCTCCCTTGCATATTGATGCGCCGGACAACGTTCCGTCTCCTCTTCCTGCACGCAAAAAATACACGTAAAGCCTCTTTGGGTTTACGCCGTGTCCGATCTATGAAATAAGTATACCATAAAACTATCCGATCTCGTCCTTCACCTGCCGGAAGTCGACGGTGATCTTCCCGTCATGGATCGCCAGAGGGATCCTGTCTTTAAAGGTGTAAATGGATAAAACTCCCTCTAGCAATCTGTTACATGGGAGTTTTATAATGGACGCATGAATTTTTTTGATTTACTGACGCTCTTCGGCGGGCTCGCCATGTTCCTGTACGGCATGCGCCTGATGGGGGATTCTCTGAAAGAGAGTTCTTCCGGCGCGTTGAAGGTCGTACTGGAAAACGTGACCAACAATCCGTTCCGAGCCTTCCTTCTAGGTGTGCTCGTAACAGCGATCATTCAATCCTCCACCGCGACCATCGTGATCACCTCCGGTCTGGTCGGCGCGGGAATCCTTTCCCTACATCAATCTCTCGGGATCATCATCGGGGCAAACGTCGGAACGACCGTGACCGGGCAGATCATCCGGCTGCTCGACCTGCAGGCGGGCGACAATTATCTGCTTCGTCTGTTCCAGCCCTCTTCCCTGGCGCCGATCGCGCTGATCATCGGGATCGTCCTCATCATGGGCTTTCATTTCAAGAATTCGAAAAGCATCGGCAACATCGCCATGGGCTTCGGCATCCTCTTCAGCGGGCTCTTAAACATGACGAGCGCTGTAAGCGTCCTGTCCGATTCCGGCGTGTTCGAGCCGCTCTTCGCGAACCTGCGCGGCAACCCGGTCATCGGTTACCTCACCGGCGCGGGCGTCGCCTTCATCCTGCAGAGTTCCTCAGCGACGATCGGTATCCTGCAGGCGTTCTCTCAGTCCGGGCAGCTCGTCTTCAAAGCGATCTATTCCGTCATCGTCGGCATCTACCTCGGCGACTGCGTGACCACCGCCATCGTCTGCTCCATCGGTGCCAAGGCGGAGGCCAAGCGCATCGGCGTCGTGAATATCCTTTTCAACTTAAGCGAGACCGTGCTGGTCCTGACCGTGGTCTTTATCGCGAGCCGCCTGGGATTCCTCAACTGGCTCTGGGAGCGCACGGTCGACGCCGGCATCATCGCGAACACCAATACCACCTTCAACCTCGCCTGCGCGATCCTGCTTTTCCCGCTGCTGCCGACTTATGAGAAGCTCAGCCGCAAGATCGTCAAAGACGATCCGGTGCCGGAAAACAAATACAAGGCGCAGCTAGAGGCGCTCAATCCCGTCTTCTTCAGCACGCCCGCGCTTGCGCTGCGCAGCGTCTATGACCTGTTGCTTACGATGTTCCGCGCTGCCAGAAAGAACGTTGCGGAATCTCTCACGCTCATAGAGCAATATGACGAAAAAAAGGTAACGGCAATCCTGGAGGAAGAAGAAAACGTCAATCTCCTGACCGACCGCATCAGCCGCTACATCGTGGATCTTTTGCCCCGTATCCACGAGCCGCTGCACGTCAGCATCCTGGACCACTACTATAAGGTCGTTCCCGAATTCGAGAATCTCGGCGACATCGCCAAAGACGTGTCCGGCATCGCTTCCGACATGGCGGAACGCGGCGTGTCTTTCTCTCCCGCTGCCATGGAGGAACTGAGTGTTCTAAAAGACCTCACGCACAGAGTTCTCGATTACACGGACAAAGCCTTCGAGAAGCGCGACCTTGAGGCCGCCGCTCACATTGAGCCCCATGTCCAGGTCGCCAGCGAAATCGTGAAAAAGCTCCGCGTCAATCACTTAAACCGCATGAGCAGTGGCGAATGCAACTTCGTTGCCGACGCCAGCTTTATGAATCTTCTTGCCAGCATGACGCAGATTTTCGGAGTCTGCTCCAATGTCGGCATGGCCACCATCGTTCGCGTGCATCCGGAACTTGCCAATGATGAGCACCGCTACATCGCGGAACTCCGCACCGGCAACAACAAGGCTTTCAACGTGGAATGCCGCGCCCTCCGCGACGAATACTTCTCCAGGCTGTAATTTTTTGTTTCACTTTCCCATTCCCCTCTTAAATGAAAAAAGCATGGAAGTATGCTATCATGGCTGTGTATGTCAACCACACGGAATATAACGGCTGATATTGCCGGACAACCTAATATGCATACGTATCTTTCATTTCGTCGTTTTTTATTGAAAGCGGCCCTCTTTTTCGCAGGCTTCGCGGTACTGTTCGCGGCGGCACAGTTTATTCTGCGCCAGCGTTTTACCGAGTCATTGGATCTGTATACCCCGATACGCCTCTTCCTCGAAGAACCCGCCGACGAAATCGATGTGCTTTTCCTGGGGACCAGCGAGATGCAAAACGCCATCCTCCCCGCGCTCTTTTATGAAGAAACGGGACTCCGGTCCTTTAATCTGGCAACCCCCAATACCACAGCGATTTCGCAGTACTATCTGTTGGAATTTATTCTGAAACACCAGACTCCCAAGGTGATCGTTTGTGATTTTTGCGGAATACACAACAGCAACAATATGATGGTTGCCTATGAAACTCTGAATGCTTCCATCCCCGATTTAAGCGTCCGCCTTTCCATGGTGCGCGATCTGGTGGATACCGGCCGTCTGGACAATCCGGTGTCCTATTTCTTCCCATTGCTGCAATACCACGGACGTTGGGAGCAGATCCTCAAAGAGGGCGTACAGACCAAACAGTTTAATGAGAACTATCCGGCCTGCCTGAAAGGCACGCACCTCTACAAAGGCCCCAACCAGGATGATCCGGGAACGCTTAATTACGAGGATTTTGTACCCACCCACCCCATGAATGAAATGTACGAGGAAAGTGTCGACTATTACGATCGCTTTCTCGCGCTTTGCGAAGAAAAAGGCATCCGCGTATTCATGCTCAACTCACCGGTCTTAAGACATCCGGGGCATGTGAACGGGGAAGTCGAACAAATGCGTCCCTTTTTGGAAGAGCACGGGGTCGACATCATCAACCTGAATGAACTGGATTACATTTTGTATTTGATGCGGCTGGATTTTGTCGAAGACTTCCACGACATCACCCATGTCAGCTATACCGGAACGGAAAAAGTGACAAGGTATTTCGCGCAGCGTTTTAAGGAATTGCCGATATATGAAACCCTGCCACACGGTCCGTATCCGTCCTGGGATCAGACAGTACAGGAATATTACGCATACGCGGAGGAGTTTAAAAATGATTAAATCAGTCTTGGATTATCTGGATAATACTGCGGCGCGTTTCCCGAATAAGGTGGGTTATACGGATGAAAACACTTCCCTCACCTTTGAGGAACTGCGCACAAAAAGCAGCCTGATCGGTGCGGCTTTGACAGAGTATTCTCTCGTCCGGAAGCCCGTTGCCGTCTATATGAAAAAGCGCGTGGAGCAGATCGTCGCGTTTCTCGCCGCGCGCCACGCCGGTGCTTTTTACGTTCCGCTCGACATCGACTCTCCGTTTGACAGAATCGACCGGATTCTTTCCGGCTGCGGCGCGGAGATCATCCTGACCTGCGCGGACGAGACCGTTACGGAAGAAATCTCTTCTTCCTATCGCGTGTTATGCATCGAAGATCTGGAAAAGCGCGGTGGAGAAAAAGAAGACGCCGATAAGGTGCTTACCGATCTCAGACGCTGGCAGATTGATACCGACCCCATTTACGCGATCTTCACTTCCGGCTCCACCGGCATGCCCAAGGGCGTGCTCATTTCCGAAAGAAGCGCCATCAACTTCACGGAATGGTGGTGCGAGACATTTGAATTCACGGACGAGGAAATTTTCGCCAACCAGACGCCTTTTTATTTCGACGCGTCCGTCAAGGATATTTATGCAACGCTTCGGTGCGGCGCCACCATGCACATCGTGCCGCAGAAGCTGTTTTCCCTGCCCGTGAAGCTGGTGGAATTCTTGAATGAAACCAAAACCAACTGCATCGACTGGGTTCCGAGCGTCCTGACGATGATCGTCAACTTCAAAACCTTTGACAAGGTGAAACCGCAGTATTTAAAGAAAATCATGTTCCTCGGGGAAGTCATGCCCACCAAACAGTTTAACCAGTGGCGCAAAGCTCTCCCGGAGATTGCGTACGCCAATATCTACGGCCCGACGGAAGCAACCGGTGACTGCACTTACTACAAAGTGAATCGCGAGTTTTCGGATGACGAGCCGATTCCGATCGGCAATGCCTGCGAAAACACGGAAGTCTTCCTTCTTTCGGAGGAAAACGAAATCATCACCGATGACCGCATGGGAGAAATCTGTGTGCGCGGTTGCTCTTTGGCGCTCGGATATTACAACGATCCGGAAAAGACGGCGCAGGCATTCACCCAGCACCCTCTGCACAGCCATTATCCGGAGCGTATCTATCATACCGGTGACCTCGGCAAGTACAATCAGTACGGCGAGATTGTCTACATCTCCCGGAAAGACGCGCAGATCAAGCACATGGGACACCGCATCGAACTCGGCGAGATCGAAGTCGCGCTCTCTGCCGTGGAAGGCGTCGGCCGCGCCGTATGTGTCTATCACAAAATCGCCAACCGCATCGTCGCGTTCTATGAAGGCAATATCACCGATAAGGAAATCATCAGCGTACTCAGGGACAAGCTGCCCAGGTACATGCTGCCGAACCGTTTTTGTCAACTGGATAAACTCCCGGTCAATGCCAACGGCAAGATCGACAGGGTAAAACTTACACAATCTTTGGAGGAAACAAAATGAAAGAAAAAGTAAGAAGTATTCTGCAGGAAATCCTGCCGGATGTTGATTTCGATGCGGAAACCGCGCTTTTCGACGATGGCATCATCGAATCGTTTGATGTGATCCAGATTATGTCGGAACTCATGGATTCCTTTTCCATCGACCTAAACGCGGAAGACATTGAACCGGAGAACCTGAACTCTCTGGATGCCATCGTGGCGCTTGTAGAATCCCGCCTGCCTTAAAGGATCATACATGCTGTACCCGATTCTGCTGTGCAGTCTGCTTTATCTGTTTGCCAAAGCCGGCCTCAGGGGTCTTTTGACGGGACTCCTGCTTAGCGCCGTCGCTTTTGTCTGCGGAAAAGAAATCTCCCGTTCTACGGAAACGGAAGGCGCCCGCGCGAAGCGGGCTTTGCGCGCAGGCCTTATCATCATTCTCGGAACGCTTTTGTTTTTCAAGTACGGCCTTCGCCTCACTTCCCTTTCTACGACGATTCCGATGGGACTTTCCTACTACGCGCTTTCTTTATGCGCCTACCTGCTGGATGTCTCGCATAAAAAATGCGAGGCCGTTTCCCGCTTTCCGGACATGGCCGGATTCTCTCTCTACGCATTCTCGCTCCGACAGGGTCCCATCAACCTCTGCCAGGAACTCCTCCCGCAGTTGCGGGCAAAGTTTTCCTTTGACGGAACACGCGTAATCCGCGGCCTCCAGCGCTCCCTGTTTGGCCTGATGAAAAAGCTCGTCATCGCCGACAGAATCGGCCTCCATGTGACCGCCATTCTCGGCGATGAAAACGCGGCCGGCTCTCTCATCCTTTACGCCATGCTTTTATACAGCTTCCAGATTTACGCCGACTTCTCCGGCGGCATCGACGTCATCATGGGACTCTCCGAAGCCCTTGGCATCACCCTGCCGGAAAACTTCAACGCCCCCCTCGTCGCCAAATCCGTGACCGAATACTGGCAGCGCTGGCACATGACCCTCGGCCGCATCATGGAAAAATACCTGTACTATCCGCTCGTACTCTCCAAGCAGATGCGCACCTTCAGCAAACGCATCTCTTCCAAATTTCTCCGCCGCGTCGCGGCCGCCGCCATCGCCAACTTCCTCGTTTTCATCCTTGTCGGCGCCTGGCACGGAACCGGCTGGAATTACATCGTGTACGGCCTTTATCAGGCCGTCCTGACCACACAGGCCATTCTTCTTGCTCCCACCTATAAGAAGTGGCAGCAAGCCCTCTCCATCCGCACAGAGAGCCTTCCCTACCGCGTATTCCAGGTCGTCCGCACCTTCGTCATCCTCACCTTCGGACGCTACTTTATCCGCATGGGAACCCTCCCCGACGCTTTCGCCTTATTCGGAAGAACCTTCCGCTCTTTCCGCCCGGGCGCCCTTTGGGACGGATCTCTCCTCACCTATGAAGCCACCATGCCCAACCTCATTATCATCTTTATCGGGCTTGTGCTCCTTGTTTTCATCGACGTTAAACACGCCGGCGGATTCTGCTTCCGCGACGCCATCGCCAAGCAACCCGCCGTCCTTCGATACGCCATCTGCTACCTCGCCATCTTTGTCGTTCTCATCCTCGGCATCTACGGTCCGGGGTACGACGCGGCCAACTACATTTACGGCGGCTTTTAACAGCCTGTCATTCTTCATCGTAGCTTTTAACATCGTAGCTTTTAACATTTGACAAACCGCACCGTAGGGCATAGAATAATCAATGCTTCAAAAAAACGAAGTGTGGCTCAGCTTGGTAGAGCGCTGCGTTCGGGACGCAGAGGTCGCAGGTTCGAATCCTGTCACTTCGAGCACGAAAAAGGCACCTAACAGGGTGCCTTTTTCGTGTCCGAAGTGACAGGATTCGGATCTATGATCTCATTGTGTACCGGCCGCCTTGTTCGGGCGCAGAGGGCTCACGGCATCCAGTGGATGCCGGCTTTGAGCCGACCGGAGCGGAGCGGAGAGCAAGGTTCGAATCCGGAAGTAAATGTGCGGCGCACCGCTTCCACTTTTTTATAGTTCCGAATGTCGTGACCTGCCCCAGTCTTCACTCAAACGTAGGAGAAGAAACTGTAGGGGATATTCTTCTCGTCACATAGCTCCCGCAATTTCGTCAACCCACGAGTCCCGCTGAACATCTTCTGGATTGCCCCCTTGGGGTCTTCCTCCCCGCCGATCTCCCTAAGGAGTTTTTTCGTGGCCTCTTCGTCCAACGAGTACCAGTATTCATAGTCCAGATCTCCCCAGACATCCTCGGTATATGGTCCAAGTTCCTGACCGCTGAATTCGAGTTTCCCTTCCGACAGATAGACCCAGCTGAAGATGTCAATCTCCGGGCTTCTGTACTCGCACAGATCTGTTATTTCGAAATCAAGATTCTTTTCCTTACTCATTTTTCTCCTCCTCGTATTATAGTGTATAGCCAATCTTTACCTGTTCTTGGTAAAAGGCTATGCTGTTATGGATGCTGTGGATCAGTAAGCTCCTCCTACCGCTTGACGGTTTGTGAAAGGGTCTGACCACAGCCTCCTGCTACTT
>JAGAHC010000025.1 GCA_017627275.1 Lachnospiraceae bacterium | reverse complement strand
TTCTTCCGTGAAGTCGTTCTATCGCTTCCATGATGGCGGACTCCGTATCGTTATCGAGTGCGGAAGTCGCTTCGTCAAAGATCATGATCTCCGGATCGTTATAGAGCGCTCTTGCGATGCCGATCCGCTGTCTCTGTCCGCCGGACAGGCGTACGCCTCTTTCTCCGATGGAAGTATAGAGTCCTTCCGGCAGGCCTTTCACGAACTCGTCGAGCTGCGCTTCCTTTAAGACTTCCCAGACGCGCTCTTCGTCGATTGCGCGTTCCGTCACCCCGTAGGCCACGTTGTTTAAGATCGTATCGTCCAGCATGAACATCATCTGCGGCACATACCCGATGATGTCATACCACCCTTCCGGATTGGTCGCGATGTCCGTGCCGTCCACGAGGACCTGCCCCTTCTGCGGGTGCAGGAGTCCCAGCAGGATGTCGACGGTCGTAGACTTTCCGGCCCCGGACGGTCCGATCAGACCGATGGATTTTCCGATCGGAATCGAGAGCGTCGCATTCTCCAGGATGTCGACCTCCGTATTGGGATACCGGTAGGTGATGTCCTTCAGGACGACTTCCTTCTCGAAGCGCATCGGTGTTACGCTCTCTTCCGTCTCCTTGTATTTCTCATCGATGCCGCTTTCATTGGCATGCACGATGATATCTTCCACTCCGGTCAGGGAAGGTTCGAAATAGGCAACGTCATTGAGTCCCTGGATGATGCGGTTGGAACTGGGCATCATGCGGATGGCCACCATGGCAAGCAGGGCCAGCTGCCCGATGGTCGAGCCGGTCCCCACGTTGTCCCCGCGCGCCATAAAGATCCCGATCATCGACAAAAGCCCCACCATCATGACGGTCTCAATGGAGAGCCGCGGGATGTTCGACAGGGACTGCTGTCTGATCTGGATGTCCTTTAATTTGACCGAGCTGTCCTCGTACTGACGGATGAAGTAAGCTTCCTTGTTCAGGACCTTCGTTTCCTTCATGCCGTTCATGGCCTGCATCAGCCACTTCGTCACCAGCGCGTTGTTGGTGCGCACCTCGTGGCCAAAGCGCCGCAGGAGCGGTCCGAACACCTTGCGGTTGATCACGAGCACCGCGCCGATAAAGAGCGTCATCATGATGGTCATGACGGGAGAAACGATGATGGACAATGTAAACAGCGCAAGGAAGATCACGGCTTCGGTCATCAGTTTCAGGATCGTCAGGATCAGGTTGTAGACGCCGTTCGAGTCGCTCACGATGTTGCGCAGCACTTCCGGCGTGCTGACGTCGAGATAGAATTCATACGGCCGGTTCACGTATTCCTTGAACAGGCGCCTCGACGTTTTAAACATCCCCGTGTAAACAAAGCGGTACTGGATCCGGTACATGAAATACAAAAACACGTTTTTGCACACATAGACCGCGATCAGGAGGATGACGCAGAGGATCATAAAGGAATTCACGCTGTCCAGATGGAAAAAGTCATAGACCGCATGCATGTATTTGTTGCCGAGAACGCTCTCCGGGCTCGTCGCCGCCGTGATGAGCGGCAGGATGAGCGACGTCCCGATGGTCTCTAACGCCGCGCCGATGAGCATGAGAAAGACCAGGCCGATGACCTGTTTCTTCTGCCTCTCATCCAGTACACGGTACACTCTCTTCAGTATTTTCATTCGCCGTATTGCGGCCGTCTGGCCAGATTCTGAAACTTGGTCTGATTCGGCACCCACGCCAGTTCCACGGTGCCGATCGGGCCGTTACGCTGCTTCGCGATGATGATCTCCGCCACCCCGCGCTTGTCGGTATCTTCCTTGTAGTAGTCCTCCCGGTAAATGAACATGACGAGGTCGGCGTCCTGCTCGATGGCGCCGGATTCACGAAGGTCCGAAAGCATGGGCCGGTGATTGGGTCTGCCTTCGACCGCACGGGAAAGCTGCGAAAGTGCGATGACCGGCACGTCCAGTTCTCTCGCCAAGCCTTTTAGAGACCGGGAGATGTCCGAGATCTCCTGCTGCCTGGAATCGTTTCTGGCCGACCCCGACATCAGCTGCAGGTAGTCGATGATGACAAGGTCGAGGCCGTGGTCCATCTTGTACCGTCTGCACTTGGAGCGGATCTCCGGCACCGAGATGCCGGGCGTCGAATCGATGATGAGTTTGCTGTCGCCGATGCGGCCGGCACTCTCCATCAGGTCCGACCATTCTCTGTCCGAGAGGTCGCCGGTCCGGATCTTCTGCGCGTCGATGTGCGACTGCATGGAAAACATACGGTTCATCAGGGATTCCTTGGACATTTCCAGAGAGAAAATGGCCACGGACTTATCTTCTTCAAAGGTCACGTGCTCCGCGATGTTCAGCGCGAGCGCCGTCTTTCCCATGGAGGGTCTGGCCGCGATCAGGATAAAGTCGGAAGGCTGGAGTCCGGCCGTGCGGTTGTCCAGATCCGTAAACCCGGTCGGGATCCCGGTGATATTGCCGGAAACGCGGGACGCCTGCTCGATCTTTTCCACGGCGTCCACCACGATCTTCTTGATGGGCGTATAGTCATTGGCCGCACCCTTCTGCGTCAGATCGTAGACCTTCTTCTCCGCCTCGTTCAGGATGCTCTCCATGTCCTTGTTCTGCGCATAGCAGTCTGCTTCGATCTCTTCCGATGCCCGGATGAGTCTCCGAAGGAGCGCCTTGTCCGCGACGATCTGCGCGTGGTCCCTGATATAGACGGAAGTCGGCACGGCAGCGATCAGCCCCGCGATCATTTCCGTGCTGTACACTTCCGGCGGCAGATTCTTCTCCCGAAGCTTTGTCTGGAGCGTGATCGGGTCGACCGCGACGTTCTTCTCGTACAGTTCCGTAATGGCCTCAAAGATGACTGCGTACTGCCTGGAGTAAAAGTCCTCCGCCTTCACGATCTCCTGCGCGATCGTGACCGCGTCGTTGTCGGAGATCATGGCGCCGATGACGGACTGCTCCGCCTCCGGCGAATACGGCATTGTTTTCCTTAATTCTTCTTCCTGTGGCATGGATCCCTCGCTTCTGTATTACTGTTCTTTGACGATAACGGATAAGGTCCCCGTCACTTCCGGATGCAGCTTGATCGGCACTTCAAAGGTGCCGAAGGTCTTGATCGGTTCCTCCAGCTGGATCTTCTTGCGATCCAGTTCCAGTCCGTGCTGGTCCTTCGCCGCTTCCGCGATCTCCTTCGAAGAGACGGAACCGAAGGCCTTGCCGCCTTCTCCCATCTTCATGCCGACCACGATGGCCTTGCCGGGGAGGATCGCCGCGAGGTCATTTGCTTCCTTCAGACGCTCCGCCGCCAGTTTTTCGGCATGCGCCTGCTGCAGTTTCAGTTCGTTTTTATTCTTCTGTGTCGCCTCCACGCCCAGCTTTTTGGGCAGGACAAAGTTCCTCGCGTAGCCGTCACTGACGTCCACCATGTCTCCCTTTTTTCCGAGGCTCTTCACGTCTTCCAGTAAAATGATTTTCATGTTTCGATTTCTCCTTCCTGTTGCATTTCCACGATCGTCTGTTTCAGCGCGGCAATGGCTTCCTCCAGTGTCCCCTCGTTCAACTGACATCCCGCGGTATTCATATGTCCGCCGCCGCCCATCCGTTCCATGATGACCTGAACGTTGACTTCGTCGATCGAGCGGGCGGAAATAAAAATCTGATCCTGATATTCCGTCAACACAAAGCTTCCTCTTACACCTTTGATGTCGAGCAGCTCATTGGCGGCCTGCGCGCCGATCACGGTCGGCGACGTGATGCCGTCGGTCGGGCAGACGGAAATGGCAAAGATCCCCTGGAAGATCTCGGCCTGGGAGACCGTGTCGGCCTTGGCCTTGTATTCGTTCGCGTCTTCCCGGAAGAGCTTCCGCACCCGCGTGACATCGGCGCCGTTCCTTCTTAAGAAGGCGGCCGCTTCAAAGGTGCGCACGCCGGTCTTGCTCATAAAGTTGTTCGTATCGACGACGATGCCGCCGTACATGGCATCCGCTTCTTCCGAACGGATCTTCACGTTTTCGCCCGTGTACTGCAGTACTTCGGCGACCATCTCACAGGTGGAGGACGCGTATCCCTCGATGTAGGAAAGCGTCGCGTTTTCGATCTTTTCCGTTCCCTCGCGGTGATGGTCGAGGACCACGATGGCGGAACACTTGTGCAGGAGTTCCGGGCATTCCGTGATGCTCGGCTTGTTGACGTCGACGACGACCACCGCGCTTCCGTCACCCACCTTCTCAAGCGCCTCGCTGCTGGTGATGAGCATATCCTCTTCGTAGTCCGGATTGTTCCGGAAGAGATCCACGATCGGCTGGAGGGAAGAATTCACCTCGTTCAGCACGATGTGCGCCTTTTTATGCAAAGTCTGCGCAATGCGGTACACGCCGACACAGGCGCCGAAGCTGTCGATGTCCGCGATCCGGTGGCCCATGATGTACACGACATCCTTCGAGGAGAGGATCTCCTTTAAGGCCTCCGCCTTCACGCGCGCGCGGACCCTCGTGTTCTTCTCGATGCTCTGCGTTTTCCCGCCGTAGTAGGTCGTCTCGTCGGACGTCTTGATGACCGCCTGGTCGCCGCCTCTGGCGAGCGCCAGGTTAATGGCGTTCTTTGCGAATTCATGGCTCTGTGAGTACGTCAGGCCGCCCAGCCCCACGCCGATCGAAACGGTCGCGGGGATCTCGTTTCCGTAATTGGACGCCTTCATGTCGCTCAAGAGGGAGAAGCGGTTCTCCTCCAGCTGCTGCAGGGATTTCTTGCGCAGGATGACCAGGTATTTGTCCTTTTCCGTCTTGCTGCAGATGCCGTCCACCGACGACACATAGCGGTTGACC
>JAGAHC010000024.1 GCA_017627275.1 Lachnospiraceae bacterium | reverse complement strand
GGCACGAACCCGGCAGGAAGCGCTATTCTCCCTGCCAACAACAGTTTCGTCAAGCAAGGAATGGTTGTGGGAAGATCCACGAGAGGTGTGCCGAATCTTACGCCGTAAGGACCGACCGGCACACGTAAGACTTGCTTTGACACAGCGGGACCGGTTTGGATAGCGGCCGACCGCAGTCGATGGAAAGAGAGTATCATTCTGAGGGTAGACGGTCAAGACAGATGGTATAATTTAGAAGAAGCCGGGAGAAAGCGGAGGTAAGAGCCATGACGATTTACGAATTCAATGAAGAGCAATTTATAAGAGATTGCGAGGAAGAGGGTCGAGAAGAAGGCCGCGAGGAAGGCCGTGCCGAAGAACGCTTGAACACCGAGCGCGAGCGCAAGCGCGCGGAGGAAGCCGAAGCCCTCCTGGAAAAATACAAAGCGCAGTTTGGTGAATTGCAATAGACTAATTAACAGGAACCACTTTCTTCAGGGAAAGTGGTTCCTTTCAAGAATAAGCGCAATGCTTGCGGCGCGTTTGGCTGCTTGCTATAATGACTATGCTTTTTGAGCAGTTCGTATGCTGCGGTGTCGCAGGGTCTCGCGCAATGGCTGCCCGCGAACCGTGTCAGGTCGGGAACGAAGCAGCACTAAGCGGTGTCACCATGTGATGCGAACAAGCCTTGCGGCATCGCATCATGCGAACTGTTAAAAGGAACCAGGATGGTTCCTTTTTTTATACCAAGATACCGGTTCCGCCGTCCCGTCTTTTTTGCTTCTCCGCGCGGTTCCTTTCCCGCAATTCCTTGAAAAACTGCTGCAGCAGCGCCTGCGATTCCTCTTCCAGGACGCCGCTCGTGAGCACGACCTGGTGGTTGAACTCTTCGTTCTGAAGGATGTTGAGGAGGGTTCCGCCGCAGCCGGACTTCGGCGAGAGCGCGCCGATGACCACCCGGTCGATCCGCGCCTGGACGATCGCGCCGGCGCACATCTGGCAGGGCTCCAGCGTGCAATATAGTGTGCAGCCTTCCAGCCGCCAGTCGCCCATGACGCGCGAGGCCTTGCGGATGGCGCTGATCTCCGCGTGGGAAAGCGTGGATTTATCCGTGTTGCGGCGATTGTAGCCGCGGCCGACGATCATGCCGTCGTGGACGATGACGCAGCCAATCGGCACTTCGCCCAGCGTCAGCGCCTTCTTCGCCTGCGAAAGGGCGGCCTTCATATATTTCCGGTCCTCCGGAAGGATCACATGGTCCTGATGTTGATGCATAACGCTTACTCCGGTTCGATTATCAGGCGGAAGGCAGCGATTGTTCTGTAAATGATACAAAACTGCGCCGAAATAGCCTTGTTTTTTTCGACACAGGCAGTATACTGAAAATTGCCTTTAATCCTACGGGAATAATGGGATATAAATCAGACTGCCTGTGCTCTGATTATAGCACAGGCAAAAGGAAGCAATGGAAACAGCCGCATCGGCCGCCGCACATCGGCGGGCGCTGCGAAAGAAGGAGCTTGCGACGGATGAAGATTTCAACGAAGGGAAGATATGCGCTGCGTCTGATGCTCGACCTGGCGCAGAATGAAGCGGACGGCTATGTCTCGCTCAAGGACGTGTCCGAGCGGCAGGGTATCACGGTGAAATACCTGGAACAGATCGTGACGGCGCTGACCCGCGAAGGACTGCTGAAGAGCCACCGCGGCAAAACCGGCGGGTACCGGCTCAACCGCGCACCGCAGGAGTACATCGTGGGCGACATCCTGCGCGCGCTCGAGGGGAAGCTCGTCCCCATCGCCTGCCTCGTCAACACCCCGAACCGCTGCGAGCGCTCGAACGAGTGCATTACCCTGCCGTTCTGGAACGGGCTGTCGAAGCAGATCAATGACTATGTAGACCGCTACACCCTGCAGGACATCCTCGACGGAAAATAAAATAAGAAGAACCACTTTCTTCAGAAGAAAGTGGTCCCTTCCATTCCAAAAACACAGAAAAGGAGTACCTACCTTGGCAAAAACGATTTTAGATGTCAAAAAACTTTCGGCAGGCATCGCCGACGCGGAAGATGCGCAGATCCTGCACGAGGTCAGTCTGAAGGTGAAGGACGGCGAGACGCACGTCCTCATGGGGCCGAACGGCGCGGGCAAGTCGACGCTTGCGCACACGCTGATGGGCAACCCAGCCTACGAAGTGCTTTCCGGAAAGATCACATTCGCGGGCGAAGACATCACGGATTACAGCGCCGACAAGCGCGCGAAGCTCGGGATGTTCCTGTCCTTCCAGAACCCGCTCGAAGTGCCGGGGCTTTCGATGGAGACCTTCCTGCGCAACGCGATCCGCGAAAAGACGGGCCAGCCTTTGAAGATCTTTTCCTTTAAAAAGGAACTGGAAGCGGCGATGGAAGTGCTGCAGATGGACGCATCGTATGCGGCCAGAGACTTGAACGTCGGGTTTTCCGGCGGCGAGAAGAAGAAGGCGGAGATCCTGCAGCTTCTCATGATGAAGCCGAAGCTCGCCATCCTCGACGAGACGGACTCGGGCCTCGATGTCGACGCGGTGCGGACGGTGTCGGAGGGAATCCGCGAATACCAGAAAAACCAGCAGGGCGCGCTTCTCATCGTCACGCATTCCACCCGCATCCTCGACGCGCTGCATGTCGACTACACGCACATCCTGGTAAAGGGTCATCTGATGAAGACCGGCGACGGCTCTCTTGTCGAAGAGGTCAACCGCCACGGCTTTGAAAAATACATTGAAGAGGAAGTTAAAAAATGGGAGACACGGTAAGAGACGTCGACCGGAGTCTCTATGACTTCCGATATGACGAAGACGATTTTTACAGGATCGAGTCCGGGCTGACGAAGGACATCGTCCTGCGCATCGCGAAGGAAAAGAACGACCCCGCGTGGATGCGGGACTTCCGTCTGAAAAGCCTGGAGATCTACAACCGGTCGCAGGTCCCGCAGTGGGGTCCGCCGATCGACGGGCTCGACATGGACCACATCGCGACCTACGTCCGCCCGAACACCGGCATGAAAGGCAGCTGGGACGAGGTGCCGGACGACATCAAGAACACATTTGAAAAACTCGGCATCCCGCAGGCGGAGAGAGAGTCGCTTGCCGGTGTCGGCGCGCAGTACGATTCCGAGCTCGTGTATCACAACCTGCAGAAGGAAGTTGCGGAGCAGGGCGTCATTTACACGGACCTGGAGAGCGCGCTGGTCGGCGAGTATAAGGACATGGTGAAGGAACACTTCATGAAGCTCGTTCCGCCGACGGACCACAAGTTCGCGGCGCTGCACGGCGCGGTCTGGTCGGGCGGCTCCTTTGTGTACGTGCCGAAGGGCGTCAAGGTCGAGATCCCGCTGCAGTCCTATTTCCGTTTGAACGCGAAGGGCGCAGGGCAGTTTGAGCACACCCTGATCATCGTCGACGAAGGGGCGGACCTTCATTTCATCGAAGGATGCTCCGCGCCGAAATACAACGAAGCGAACCTTCACGCCGGCTGCGTGGAACTGTACGTGCGAAAGAACGCGAGACTTCGCTACTCGACCATCGAGAACTGGTCGAAGAACATGTATAACCTGAACACCAAGCGCGCGCTGGTGGAAGAAGGGGCGCGCATGGAATGGATCTCCGGGTCGTTCGGCTCGCACACTTCCTACCTGTATCCGACGACGATCCTGAAAGGAGACGGCGGCCACTGCGAATTCACCGGCATCACCTTTGCAGGAGAGGGACAGAATCTGGACACCGGCGCGAAGATGATTCACGTCGGCAAAAAAACATCGTCCTACATCAACTCCAAGTCGATCAGCAAGAGCGGCGGCGTTTCGACCTATCGCTCCAGCATCCAGATCATGAAAACGGCAAAGGGCGCCAAGAGCTCGGTGGACTGCGCGTCCCTCATGCTCGATTCACGCTCGCGTTCTGACACGATTCCCGCGATGGACGTGCGGACGTCCGACGCGGATGTGGGACACGAGGCAAAGATCGGCCGCATCAGCGACGAAGCGGTCTTTTACCTGATGAGCCGGGGTATCAGCGAGGCGGAAGCCCGCGCCATGATCGTTTCCGGATTTGCGTCCCCTGTCAGCAAGGAACTTCCGCTGGAGTACGCTGCGGAGATGAACAACCTGATCAAGCTGGAAATGGAAAACACATAAAGATGAATAAGAAAACCAAAACCAAACGCATAGGCATATTAAGCGTCCCGACCTGGAACAAGCTGCAGATGAACGAAGGGCTGGTAAAGACCCTGCCCGCGCATCCCGAGAACGTCGAGACGTCGTTTCAGGGACTTCCGAACGGCGTGGCGCACTTTACGATCAGTTCCGCGCAGGTGGAGACCTATATCAAAAACCATGCGCCGTCGCAGCCCGCAGAGTTGATCGTGGCCGGCAAGACGCCGATCCACCATCCGCAGGCATTTGCGACCGGCCTCGGGAAAGAGTTTGCGGACTACGCAAAAGAGGCTTCCGGGGAAGACATCACGCACCTGGTCTCCGTCGAGAAGGACACGCGCATCAGCGACCCGATCCTGTGGGGGATCCGCTGTGAGAACGGCGGCGAATCCATTACCAGGCAGCTGATCCACGTGAAGGAAAACGCGGAGATCGTGCTGATCATGACCGCGGAATCGCCGCTTTCCGCAAAAGGATTTTCGGGCATTTCGACCCGCATCATCCTGGAGAAGGGCGCCAACATGATCCTCGTCCGCGCGCAGATGCTCGGAAAAGGCTTTCAGGTCATGGACGACATCGGCGCTTCGCTCGAAGAGGATGCCCGCCTGAAGGTGGTGCACATGGAGCTGGGCGGCAGGGAAGTCTTCACCGGCGTCCACGCCGAACTCATCGGAAAACGGGCACGCTTTGAAAACCGCGCAGGGTACCTTGCGGAGAGGGATTCTTCCTTTGACATGACCGTGAACGTCATCCACCGCGGGAAAGAAAGCGAGAGCGAGATCGCCTACGACGGCGTTTTGAAAGACCGCGCCAGAAAGATCCTCCGCGATACGATCGACTTCCGAAGCGGCGCAGGAAAGGCAAAAGGCGATGAACAGGAGAATGTTCTCCTCCTCTCCGATGATGTCGAGAACAAGTCCATGCCCGTCATCCTCTGCGAGGAGGAAGACATGGAAGGGCGCCATGGCGCGACCATCGGCCGCCTCGACGAGGACATGCTCTTTTACCTGACGACGCGCGGCATCGACCCGGAGGAAGCCGCCCGCATGATGGTGCGCGCGAGACTCCAGGCGGTGGCCAGACATATCCCCGACCACGCGACCGAGGCCAGGATCTACAACTATATCGACGGACACGCCGGCTAAATAGAAGTGTGTCAAAAGGGACGGTTCTCTTTGACACACTTCAGAAAGACTCACAGGAAAGGACACGTATGAACAACGATTTCAAAAAAGACTTCGCCATCTTTGAAGGAAACGACATCATCTACTTTGACAATGCGGCGACGGCACAGAGGCCTCGCAAGGTGATGGAAGCGATGACGACCTTCAACGACACCTGCAATGCCAACCCCCTGCGCGGGCTCTATGACTGGAGCGTGCGGGCCACGGCGGCCTACGAGGAGGCGCGGGAGAAGACGGCGGCGTTTATCGGCGCGCAGACGTCGGAGGAGATCATTTTCACCCGCAACGCGACAGAGTCATTGAACCTTGTCGCGTACAGTTACGGGCTTTCCCACATCAAAGAGGGCGACGAGATCGTGATCTCCGTCATGGAGCACCACTCGAACATCCTGCCCTGGCAGATGGTCGCGCGGGAAAGAAAGGCAAAGCTCGTTTTTCTGGAATGCGATGAAGAAGGAACGATCGCCAGGGAGGAGTACGAGTCCAAGATCACGGACAAGACGAAGATCGTCTCGATCATGCAGGTGTCGAACGTCCTGGGCGTGACGAATCCGGTCAGGGAGATCGCGGATTACGCCCACGCAAAGGGGGCCGTCGTCATCGTGGACGGCGCGCAGAGCGTCCCGCACCGCGCCGTGGACGTGCAGGCGCTTCACGCCGACTTCCTCGCGTTTTCCGCGCACAAGATGTGCGGGCCGATGGGCATGGGTGTTTTATACGGAAAAAAAGAATTGCTGGAAGACATGCCGCCGTTTTTGACGGGCGGGGAAATGATCGAATACGTTACCAGGGAAGACGCGACCTTTGCGGAGCTTCCGCATAAGTTTGAAGCGGGCACCGTCAACGCGCAGGGCGCCGCGGGGCTTTCCGCCGCCATCGACTATCTGCGGGATGTCGGCTTTGACCGGATCCGCGAGACGGAAGACCGCCTCACCAAACGTCTGATGGCGGGGATGCAGGAACTTCCTTACATCACCATTTGCGGCGCAAACGACCCGCTCCTGCACAGCGGCATTGTCACCTTCAACATCGAAGGCTGCCATCCGCACGATGTTTCTTCGGTCCTTGACACCGAAGGCATCTGCATCCGCGCCGGCCACCACTGCGCGCAGCCGCTTATGAAGCATCTGGGCGTGCAATCGACCGCGCGCGCGAGCCTCTACTTCTACAACACGGAAGAGGAAGTCGACCGCTTCCTGGAGAAGCTCGGCAAGGTTCGTGAGTGGTTAGGAATCAAGTGACCAGAACTAAAACGGAGATACAACCATGGAAATGAAAGACCTGTACCGCGAGATCGTCAACGAGCACAATCTCTATCCGTCGCACAAAAAGGACCTCGCGGATCCGACCATCGTCTTGCAGGGCGTGAACCCGAGCTGCGGCGACGACATCAATTTACAGCTCCTGGTGGAGAATGACACGATCGCGGACGCTGCGTTCAACGGCAGCGGCTGCGCAATCTCGCAGGCGTCGGCGGACATGATGATCGACCTGATCATCGGCAAGAAGACGGACGACGCGCTGCGGCTCGCGGAGCAGTTTATGGGGATGATCAAGGGAACGGCAACAAGAGACGAGATCGAGGAGCTGGAAGAAGCGGCGGCGCTCGAAGACATTTCCCACATGCCCGCCCGCGTGAAATGCGCCAACCTCGCCTGGCGTACCATGAAAGAGGAAATTGAAAAACTGCAAAAAGGAGAATGAGGATGTCACTCCCCGAAGAAGCAAGAGCAATGCACGACCATCTGATCGAGATCCGCAGGCAACTGCATGCCCACCCGGAGCTCGGCGGACAGGAAACGGAAACGTCGCGCCTCATTGCGGAGGAACTGCGCCGCATCGGCGGATATGAGATCCGCGAAAATGCCGGACAGCTCACCGGCGGCCACGGCGTCATCGCGGACATCCGCGGGGAAGCGGGCGACGGCCCCTGCATTGCGCTCCGCGCGGACATGGATGCGCTGGAGATCGAAGAAGAGACGGGGCTTGCCTTCTCATCGGAGAACAAAGGCATCATGCATGCCTGCGGGCACGACCATCATGTGACCATGCTCCTTGGCGCGGCAAAACTTATCAAAGACCACATCCATGAGATCAAGGGAAATGTCCGGCTGATCTTCCAGCCGGCGGAAGAGTGCGTCCCGACAGGCGGCGCGCTTGCGCTGATCCGGGAAGGGATCCTGGACGACGTGGACGCCATTTTCGGACTCCACGTCTGGCCCACGCTCCCGGAGAATGTCCTCGGCGTCAAAGCGGGACCGCAGATGGCGTCGGCGGATCACTTCTATATCCGTATTCACGGAGAATCGGCGCACGGCGCCATGCCGGACAAGGGAAAAGACGCGCTCCTTGCCGGCGCTTCCCTGGTGCAGGCCCTGCAGTCCATCGTCAGCAGAAACATCAGCCCCATTGACAGCGCCATCGTGACGGTCGGGATCTTTGAGGCGGGCCATCAGTGGAACATCATTCCGGGCGAGTGCTATCTGGAAGGCACCTGCCGCACGTTCGATGAAGGCATCCGCGACACTGTCGAAGACCGGATGCGCGCCCTCGTCGAGCAGATCAGCGCTGCCTACGGCTGCCGCGGGGAACTGGTATTTGAACGGGGACATGAGCCCCTCATCAACGATAAGACGATGGCGGACTATATGCGCTCGACCTACCGGGAACTGTACGGAGAGGAGATGGGCATCGACCTGGACGCACCTGCGATGACCGGCGAAGACTTCGCCCGCTACCTGAGCCTGAAGCCCGGCGCCTTCGGGTGGCTCGGCACCACAAAGAAGGACGGGGAATTCCATCCCCTCCACAGCAGCCACTTTGCCGGCAATGAGGACGTCCTGCCGCGCGGCGCGGCGCTCCTGACAGCGCTCGTACTGAACTTTCGCGGATAAAAAAGGGAACCACTATCCCGTGATATAATAGAAAAAGCGGCATGCCCGCGCACATCAACCAATCAAATAAGAGGAGAAAACGATGATTAAGGATGGAAAAATCTGGGTTGCGAATACAGAAGAGGGCGAGAATCTCTTCCTTCTGCCGAAGATGGCAAACCGTCACGGGCTTGTCGCCGGCGCGACGGGCACCGGCAAAACGGTGACGCTCAAAGTCCTTGCGGAATCCTTCAGCGAGATGGGGATCCCGGTCTTTATGGCGGACGTCAAAGGCGACATCGCCGGCATCATGAAGGCGGGCGAAGACTCCGAAAACATGCAGGAGCGCATCGCGCGGTTTCACCTGGCGGAAGCGGGCTTTGCCTACGAGGGCGCGCCGGTCACGCTGTATGACATTTACGGCCAGAAGGGCATTCAGCTGCGTACCACGATCTCCGAGATGGGACCGATCCTGCTTGCGCGCATCATGGGTCTCAACGAACTGCAGTCCGACATCCTCTCCATCGTCTTCAAGATCGCGGACGAGCAGGGACTCCTCCTGATCGATACCAAGGACCTGAAATCAATGCTGCAGTTCATCAGTGAGAACCGCAGCGAATTCGAAGCCGAGTACGGCAAGATGAGCCCGGCCTCCATCAGCGCCATCATCCGCGCGGTCGTGACGCTTGACGCCGCAGGCGGCGACGTGTTCTTCGGAGAGCCGGCACTCGACATCCACGACTTCATGACGCTCGGCGCAGGCGGAAAGGGGATGATCAACATCCTGGATTCGGAGAGCCTGATCAACAACGGAAAACTCTATTCCACCTTCCTTCTGTGGTTCTTGTCCGACCTGTTTGAAAAGCTTCCCGAAGTGGGCGACCTCGAAAAGCCGAAGCTCGTCTTTTTCTTCGATGAAGCGCACCTCCTCTTTAACGATGCGCCCAAGAGCCTTCTCGACAAGATCGAGCAGGTGGTCAAACTCATCCGCTCCAAAGGCGTGGGCGTCTACTTCTGCACACAGAACCCGAGCGACATCCCGAACGGCGTTCTGGCACAGCTTTCCAACAAGGTCCAGCATGCCCTGCGCGCCTACACGCCGGCAGAGCAGAAGGCCGTGAAGGCGGCCGCCCAGTCGTATCGCGAGAACCCGGCCTTCGACACCTACGAGACGCTGCTTTCTCTCGGTACCGGCGAAGCCATCGTCTCCTTCCTTGACGAAGACGGGATCCCCGGTATCGCGCAGAAGGCCTTCATCCTTCCGCCCCGCTGCTCCTTTGCGAGCATCAGCGACACGGAGCGTGACGCCGCCATCAAGCAGTCGCTCGTCTACGGCAAGTACGCGACCGCCGTCGATTCCGACTCCGCCTATGAAATGCTCGAGCGCTTAAGCGTCGAGAAGGCAGAAGAAGAAGCCCGCCTCCAAGAAGAAAAAGAAGCGGCAAAACTTGCAGAGAAGGAAGCGAAGGAAAGAGCAAAGGAAGAAGAGAAAGCAAGGAAGGCTGCAGAGAAAGCCGCCGCCGCGGAAGAGAAGAAAAAGAAACAGACCGCAAAGCAGATCGGCTCCTCCGTCACCGGCACCATCGGCCGCGAAGTCGGCAAGACCATCGGCGGCACATTCGGCGGGAAATTCGGCAAGACCCTTGGCGGCAACCTCGGCGCGAGCCTTGGCCGCGGCCTGCTGGGATCGCTGTTTAAAAACTGATTGAACAATAAAAGGAACCACTTTCCCAGGGAAAGTGGTTCCTCCAAGAAATGGAAAAGCCCCATCCCCACGACCTAAGCCGCAAAAACGGAGCCCCCTCTGCGCCGTCAGGGACTCGAACCCTGGACACCCTGATTAAGAGTCAGGTGCTCTACCAACTGAGCTAACAGCGCGCGATTTGGTATTTTTAAACTGTTTTACGCGAAACGCAAAGTTTATTATAGACAGAGACAGAGTCGTTGTCAATTTTAAACGCAGGTTTTTTTACAAAAAAATGATTTTTGACACACACACTCATTATGACGATGACGCCTTCGCAAATGACCTGGACGAGGTCCTGCAGAAGGCGAGAGAAAACGGGGTCGGAAGGATAACCAATATCGCTTCCGACCTTCCGAGTATAGATAAGTGCCTTGAACTTGCCGAAAAGTACGAGCAGATCTACTGCGCGCACGGCGTCCACCCGACGGAATGCGGGGAGATGACGGACGAGGATCTGTCCGCCATCAGGGAGAAGCTTGCGCACAGGAAAGTGGTCGCGGTCGGCGAGATCGGCCTCGATTACTACTGGGACACGCCGGACAGAGACATCCAGCGGCACTGGTTCAAAAAGCAGCTGCAGCTGGCGATGGAGGTGCAAAAGCCCATCGTCGTCCACTCGCGCGAAGCGGCGGAGGAGACCTTCCGCATCCTCGAGGAAAACTATGACGGGGACGGCGTGATCCACTGCTATTCCTACAGCGCCGAGATGGCGAAAGAGTACGTGAAGCGAGGGTATTTCCTGGGCGTCGGCGGCGTCGTCACCTATAAAAACGCGAGAAAGCTCGTCGAGACCGTGGAAGCGGTGCCGCTGACGAGCATCGTCCTTGAGACCGACTGCCCGTATCTGTCGCCGGATCCGTACCGCGGGAAGCGCAATTCCTCGGCAAATCTGCCGCTCGTCGTAAAAAAGATTGCCGCGCTTAAAGATGTTTCCGAAGAAACGGTCATCCGGCAGACCGAAGAAAACGCAGAAAGGCTCTATCACCTATGATCCCGCATCTGGCCACCATGGCCGTCACCAGAATGGTCCTTGACCGCCACGACATCCGCGCCCGCAAGCGCTACGGGCAGAACTTCCTCATCCGCGAAGAGGCGGTGGAGGAGATCCTTGCCGCGGCAAACATCGGAGAAGAGGACACGGTCCTCGAGATCGGACCGGGCATCGGCACGATGACATCCTATCTGTCCGCGCGGGCAAAGCGGGTCATTTCCGTGGAGATCGACAAAAGCCTGCAGCCGGTCCTCGAAGATACCCTGCAGGGCGCCGACAATATCACGATCGTCTGGGAGGACATCCTGAAGGTCGACCTGCAAAAACTCCACGAGACCTACGCGGACGGCCGAAAAATGAAGGTCGTCGCAAATCTTCCCTACTATGTGACGACCCCCATCCTGATGGAACTTCTGCAGTACGGCGACCTGTTTTCGAGCATCACCCTGATGGTCCAGAAAGAGGTTGCGGAGCGGATCTGCGCGGATCCCGGCACGAAAGAATACGGCGCCATCACGCTGGGCGTCGCCTATTACGCTGCGCCGCACATCGTGGCGGTTGTCCCTTCAGGTGCCTTTTTCCCGCGCCCGAACGTCGACAGCGCCATCCTCCACCTAAAAGCCCATGAAACGCCGCCGGTCGACGCGGACAGGGAATGTCTGTTCGAACTCATCCGCGCGGCCTTCGGACAGCGCCGCAAGACCCTTGCGAACGCCATTGCCCACGCGACGGCCGGAAAACCCACCGCCCTCTCCCGTGAGGAAGTGGTGAAAGCCCTTGAAAAAATGGGGCTTTCCGGGGACATCCGGGGGGAGAAACTGGGCCTTCCCGAGTTTGCTATGCTTACCGAACTATGCTACACTAAATAGTTGTATTGTCGACAAAAACAGGCTTTTTTGAGAGGTATTTGGTTTGGATAAATACGAATTCAAGTTATCCCTGGAAGAAATTGACAAGCTGATCGACGAGCAGGCCTACGAAGAGGCTGCGCAGATCGCGGACGAGATCGACTGGGAGCACGTCAAGAGCGAGGTCACCCTCTGCCGCATCAGCGACCTTTATAAGATTAACGGCAGATATGAGGACAGCATCGATCTGCTGCATCTGGCCAGACGCAGGGACCCCGCAAACACGCAGATCCTCTACAATCTTTGCGAGCTGGAGTTAAAGACCGGCAACTACGTCGGCGCCCTCAACTACTACAACGAATACGTCAAGAACGCACCGGAAGGCCCCGGCCGCTATGTGCTGCAGTACAAGCTGTACAAGGCACAGAACGTCAGAAAGCCGGAACTCATCCAGGTGCTTGAAAACTTAAAAAAGGCGGGCTACTCCGAACGCTGGGGATACGAGCTCGCCCTTCTTTATGATGAAGCGGGCAACAAGCGGGCCGCCGTCAAGGAATGCGACAGCCTGATCCGCTACTTCGGAAGCGGCCGTTTCGTCGAGAAGGCAAAGGAGCTGCGCTCCTCCATTATCGAAGGAAACGAAGGACTGGATGTCGAAGCGCCGGTCTCCGCGAAGGAAGAGCCGAGCTTTGATACCGCAGACCTCAGAGAAGCCGTTGCCGAAGGCATCCGCAACATGGATGAGACCGAGAAAAAGGAAAGCGCCTACGAATCGATGCTTTCCCAGGAAACGAACGGTCAGATCGCCATTGCCCTGCCGGAGGACATCCAGGTCGAGAGCCAGATCACGGGACAGATCAATCTGGAATCCATCATGGCCGAGTGGGAAAGAGTCCGCGCGGCGCATGAGCAGGAGCGCCTGAAACAGATCAAGCAGCGCGTGCTGGAAGACACGGGCCCGATGATGCGCCAGTTCGAGCGCGACGCCAAGCAGGGCGTGCTGGAAGACCTGGAGCGCGAGATTGCGCTGGAAGAGCAGAGAAAGCGTCTCGACATTCCCGACAATCTGGGCATGGATGACGATTACTTCGAGGAAGACGACGATACCCTTGTGATGGACAGCGAGGGGACCAAGATCTGGAAGAGCGTCGACGTCCGCAAGGAAGAAGAGGAAAAGCAGATCCGCGCCAACGAGGAAGAAATGGCGCAGGAGGAAGCTTACGACGAGCCGTATGACGACGAAGCGTACGATGAAGAAGCGTACGAGGACGAGTATGCGGAAGAGCCGTATGAGGACGCGGAGCCGGCAGAGGAAGCTTACGCGGAAGAGGATTCCACGGAAGATGATTCCGCGGAAGAAGCGGAAGGCCCTGTAGAAGAGGCGCCTGCGGAAGAGGAAGCGCCGGAAGAAGCCCCTACGGAAGAGGCCTCCACGGAAAGTGATTCCGTGGAAGACGACGGTTATTACGAAGAAGAGGAATACATCGACGAAGAACCGATGCCCGAGGGCGAGGTAGAGTATGTCGATGAAGACTATACGGGCGACATCGAGGTGCCGGAGGATGCGACCGCACCGGCAGAAGTCGCAGCGGCGGCAGCAGGCGCGGCGGTCGGCGCAGCAGCGGCGGGAGGAGCCGCGGCAGCGGCATCCGGAGCAAGCAGCTTTGATGCCATGAAGGCGGCGCTGGAGAAGGCCGTACAGGAAGAGGCGGAGGAAGCTGCCGAAGAAGCAGCGAAGGAACCTTCCAAAGCAGAGCCTTCCAAAGAAGAGCCTTCTGCGGAAGAACCTTCCGTGAAAGAAAAACCCGCACCGGCACCGGAAGAAAAGCCCGCTGCGGACGAAGCCGAAGGAGAAGAGGAAGCCGAAGAGGAAGAGCCCGAAGGCACGACCGCGGCCAGGAGACTGACCGATGAAGAGAAGGAACTCTTCAGACCCTTCATTCATTCCAAGAAGACGAGAAGACAGCTTTCCCACGCGCTGGACGTCATCAGTCTTGCGCCGTATACGGGCAATGTCGTCATCACTTCCGTCCAGAACGAGGACGCGCTGAACCTGGCGAAGGCACTGATCAAGGAAGTGCGCATCATGGATCAGAACTTCTCCGGCAAGGTCGCCAAGTCCACGGCGGAAGTCATCAACCGCAAGGATTTAAGCAAGGCGCTCGACCAGATCGAGAACGGCGCGCTCATTATCGAGAAGGCGACCGAGCTGAACGACAAGAGCGTACAGACGCTGCATAAGGAACTGGAAAAGGAAAACCGCGGCCTCATCGTGATCCTGATCGACAAGCAGAAGTCGACCGACCGCTTTATGCGCGATCATGAGATCCTGCAGAGCCACTTCAACGCAAGGGTCGACCTGGTGGAGCTTTCGAACGAAGAGCTGGCGCGCGTGGCGGAGACCTATGCGAGAGAACAGGGCTACACCATCGACCAGTACGCGATGCTCGCGCTCCACACCAGGATTTCGCAGCTCCAGACCATCGACCACGCAGTCTCCGTCGACGAGATCAAGGCCATTGTCGATGAAGCCATCGGCTATGCGTCGAGAAAGCATCCGGGACACCTCGTGGATGCGCTGCTGAAAAAACGGTACGATGACAACGACCTCATCATCCTGCACGAGAAAGACTTCCTGCACAACTGATCGTGATGGAGAGGGAAACGGTATTTGTGTCCGATGCCGACTGTTATCTGTTCGGGCAGGGCACACATTATGAAATCTATAAGAAGCTGGGTGCGCACGCGTCCTACGAAGACGGAAAGAAAGGCGTTTTCTTTGCTGTCTGGGCGCCGCATGCGGCTTCTGTTTTTGTCGTAGGCGACTTTAACGGCTGGGAAAAATACGAGCATCCGATGACGAAGATCCACGATGTCGGCATCTGGAGCCTCTTTCTTCCCGGCGTTCCGGAAGGGAGCCTCTACAAGTATCTGATCTGCACGGAGGACGGGCGCGAGCTGTATAAGGCGGATCCCTTTGCCAATGCGGCAGAGCTTCGGCCCGGCACCGCTTCGAAGGTGACGAACCTTGCAGGGTTTTCCTGGAAGGACGATGCCTGGATGAAGGAGCGCGACCGGAAGGATCCCTTCTCGTCGCCGCTCACGGTTTACGAATGCCATGTCGGCAGCTGGATGCGCCACCCGACGGGAAACGCGCTGAGCGAAGAAGGCTTTTATTCCTACCGCGAGTTTGCGGACCGCCTGGTCAAATATCTGAAAGACACGCCGTACACGCACGTCGAACTGATGGGGATCCTGGAGCATCCCTTTGACGGTTCGTGGGGCTATCAGGTGACGGGATACTACGCACCGACCTCCCGCTACGGGGACCCGAAGGACTTCATGTACCTCGTGAACACCCTGCACAAGCACGGGATCGGCGTGATCCTGGACTGGGTGCCGGCACATTTCTGTCCCGACGCCCACGGCCTGCAGGAGTTCGACGGGACCTGCATTTTTGAAGATCCCGACCCGCGCAAGGGCCAGCACCCCGACTGGGGCACCAGGATCTTCAACCTCGCCAAGACCGAAGTCCGCAACTTCCTCATCGCCAACGTGTTCTACTGGCTCAGGGAGTTCCACATCGACGGCATCCGCGTCGATGCCGTGGCGAGCATGCTGTATCTCGACTACGGAAAAAAAGACGGAGAGTGGGTCGCCAACAAGTACGGCGGAAACGAGAACCTCGACGCCATCGAGTTTTTCAAGCACATGAATTCCGTCGTGCGCGGAGAACATCCGGGGTTCCTCACCATCGCCGAAGAGTCTACCGCCTGGCCTAAGATCACGGGCGACGTCCGCGACGACGGCCTCGGTTTTACGTTTAAATGGAACATGGGCTGGATGCACGACTTCTGCGAGTATATGAAGCTCGATCCCGTCTACCGCAAGGGAGACCACTACTCCCTGACCTTCGCCATGAGCTACAACGAATCGGAGAAGTACATCCTCCCGCTTTCCCATGACGAAGTCGTCCATTTGAAGTGTTCGATGCTTGGCAAGATGCCGGGCTACGAAGTCGACAAGTTCGCGAACCTCCGCCTCGGCTACACCTACATGTTCGGTCACGCCGGCAAGAAACTCCTCTTCATGGGACAGGAGTTTGCGCAGGAACGCGAGTGGTCGGAAGACAGGGAACTCGACTGGTTTCTCCTGCAGAAGCCCCTCCACGCGGGCATGCTCTCTTACGTGCAGGACCTTTTGAAGCTGTACCGCAAGTCCCCCTGCCTGTACGAGATCGACGACCGGTGGGACGGCTTTGCCTGGATCAACGCCGATGACGCGGACAGAAGCATCTACAGCTTTTACAGGAAAGGCCGCAGCACGAAGGAAAGCCTCCTCTTTGTCCTCAACATGACTCCCATGGAGCGGACGGGCTTTGCCGTCGGTGTCCCGGTCAATACAAAGTACAAACTCGTCCTGAACAGCGACGACGAAAAATACGGCGGCGCCGGGAAGTTCCGCGGAAAGAAGACCCTCACCCCCACCGGGGAGGAGTGCGACCGCCTGCCCTACCGCCTCACCTTCGACCTGCCGCCCTACGCAGGCCTGGTGTTTTCGTTTACAAGAGAATAAAAGGAACCACTATCAACAGAGAAAGGAAAGAAACATGGCAAACAATCGTCAGATTCATGAATCAGCAGAGGATTATCTGGAGAGGATTCTGGTTTTGACACAACGCAACGGCATGGTCCGTTCCATCGACATCGTGAATGAAATGAACTTCTCCAAGCCCAGTATCAGCGTCGCTATGAAAAAGCTGCGTGAAGCGGGGCAGATCGAGATGGATGACAACGGCTACATCAAGTTGACGGATGAAGGCCGCGTGGTGGCGGAGCGCACCTATGCCAGGCACACGCTGCTCACGAAGTGCCTCATCGCGCTCGGCGTGGATGAGGAGCGTGCCGACGAGCAGGCCTGCCATATCGAGCATGTCATCGACGATGAAACTTACAACAAGATCAACGCTTATTACGAGAAGCACTGGAAGAAATAAAAAGGAACCACTATCTGGTTCCATTCAAAGGAGAGGTGACAAATGTCAAACCTACTGGATGATAAGACCATACTGATCACCGGCGGAACGGGGTCCTTCGGCAAGAATTTTACGAAGTACGCCCTCACGCACTATGCGCCGAAGAAGCTCATCATCTATTCAAGAGATGAGTTCAAGCAGTTCCAGATGGCAAACGACCCGTTCTTTGCGGAGCATGCGGATAAGATCCGCTACTTCATCGGGGATGTGCGTGACGGCGAAAGACTTCGCAGAGCGCTTGACGGAGTGGATTACATCATCCATGCGGCGGCCTTAAAGCAGGTCCCGACCTGCGAGTACAATCCGGCCGAAGCCATCAAGACCAACGTCAACGGCGCGCAGAACGTCATCGACGCGGCGCTCGATAGCGGCGTCAAAAAAGTCGTGGCGCTCTCGACCGACAAGGCGGTGAATCCCGTCAACCTTTACGGCGGCACGAAGCTTGTTTCGGACAAGCTCTTCATCGCCGCGAATGCCTATGCGGGCAACAAGGACATCAACTTTTCCATCGTGCGCTACGGCAATGTCGCCGGGAGCCGCGGAAGCGTCATTCCGTTTTTCAGGAGTCTGATCGATAAGGGTGAAACCTGCCTTCCGATCACGGACTACCGCATGACGAGATTCTGGATCTCACTCGATGAAGGCGTGGAACTGGTCATCAAAGCGCTTTCCGAGGCAAAGGGCGGAGAGACCTTCATCAGCAAGATCCCTTCCTTCTACGTGACGGATCTTGCCGAAGCCATGCTCCCCGGGTGCGAGACCAAAGAGACCGGCATCCGCCCCGGCGAAAAGCTGCATGAGATCATGGTGACGACGGAAGACGCCGCCATGACCTATGAATACGAAAAGAATTACATCATCTATCCGCAGATCACCTTCAACGAAAGACAGGTCCGGAACCCGGCCGGAACAAAGGTACCGGAAGGATTCTCCTACTCCTCCGGCAGCAACAAGGAGTGGCTCACGGTCGAAGATATCCGCGAGAGGCTGAAAAAACTGGATGGGATAGGATTATGATGCAGAACACAACTCCCGCCTATGCGGGCGGCACGCCCGTCCGTACGGAAAAGATCTACTACGCGCACCAGATGATCGATCAGGCTGACATCGACGCAGTCGCGGCGGTGATGCGCAGCGACTTTCTTACCGCCGGCCCCGCTATCGAGGAAACGGAGAAAAAGCTCTGCGAGCTGACCGGCGCTAAATACGCCGTCCTTTGTGCCAACGGGACGGCTGCCCTTCACATCGCCTGCCTGGCAGCGGGAATCAAAGAAGGAGATGAGGTCATCACGACGCCCATCACCTTTGCGGCATCCGCCAACTGCGCGCTGTACTGCGGCGCAACACCGGTCTTTGCGGACATTGATCCGGAAACTTACCAGCTGGATCCCGTAAAGGTTCAGGAAAAGATCACGGAGAAAACAAAGGCTATCATCCCTGTCGACTTCGGCGGACAGGCGGCGGACATCGATGCCTTTTTGAAACTCGCTAAAGAACACGGCCTCCTCATCATCGAGGATGCCTCGCACTCTATCGGCACGAAGTATCACGGAAGAGCCGTCGGCAGTCTCTCCGACATGACGGTCTTCAGTTTCCATCCCGTGAAGACCATCTGCGGTGGAGAAGGCGGCGCGGTGCTCACCGATGATGAAGATCTTTGTAAAAAGCTGCGCCTGTACCGGACACATGGCATCACCCGGGATCCCGCGATGATGCGCCATGAGCCGCACGGCCCCTGGTACTACGAGCAGGTGGCGCTCTCGACCAACTACCGCATCACCGATATGCAGGCGGCCCTCATCGGCAGCCAGTTGAACAAGCTTCCAGCCTTTGCGGCACGCAGGAAGGAGATCTGCGCACGCTACGACGAAGAATTCGGGAAACTTCCGGCCTTCCGGGTGCAGAAGGAGACGGAGGGAAGCGACACCGTGCGCCATCTCTACATCCTCCGCATTGATCCGGAGCACTTCACGCTCAGCCGCAGGGAACTCTACGATGCCCTGCTCGCCGAAGGCATCGTCCCGAACGTCCATTACCTGCCGGTCTACCGGATGCCCTACTACGAGGATCTCGGTTACAAAGTGGGACTCTGCCCCGAAGCAGAGCGTCTCTATGACGAGATGCTGACCCTTCCCCTCTACGCCGGCATGACCGATCAGGATATCGAAGACGTCATCTGCGCGGTGACGAGGATCGGAGAGTATTACGGGCGGTAAAAAAGGGGAGTTTTCATCTGACATAGAATCAAAACAAGAGGCACCTGCAATGCGGGTGCCTCTATTTGTATTCCTTTTCATTGCCTTTCCTTCCGCTGAATGATATCCTAGAATCCAATCTCGGCCGGCCTGCCGTACTCTCACTCGGCAGGCGGCCGATACGATAAGCAGGTCTGATGACCGGAATTCAAAACCGGTCTTCCACGCGGTATTCTCCGCACGATTCCTTGCTTGGTACATATTGTTGCAGGCAGGGAGAGTCCATGAGAGAGCCTTCCTGCCGAATTCCTGTTTCTAAAAAGGAGGATTCTATGCAGGACAAAACAAGAAATCCCATGGACAAAATCACGATTCAGAATCGCTTTGTATTTGCGGCGGTCATGAAGGAACCAAAAAACAGTCTTCCGTTTCTTCAGCGACTGTTTCCCAATCTGGACATTAGGGAGATTCGGTACATCGAAGCGGAAAAGACCACAGAGACAACGCTTGAAGCTAAGGGCGTGCGTTTCGATGTCTATCTGAAAGATCAGGAAGACAGAGCTTTCACATTGGAAATGCAGGTTGTGAATACGGGCGACCTTCCGCTTAGAAGCAGGTACTATGGGTCGGTCATGGATATAGACATTATGAAGCGGGGCATGTTGTATGAAGAACTGCCGCCGACATATGTTGTGTTCATTTGCCCCTTTGACTTGTTTGGCTTAGGGCTTCACAGGTATTCTTTCCAATACAAATGTATGGAAAATGATACAATAGAGTTGAATGACAGGACGACAAAGATCTTTTTGAATACCAAGAGCAGGAAAAACGATGTACCAAATGAGCTGCGAGCTTTTTTGGATTACATTGACGGAGTATATGAAGAGAATAAGGATGATTATGTTGACCAGCTCGATGAAGCGGTTCGTATAGCTAAGATGGATGCGAATCAAAGGAGGGTGATCATGACTTATGAAGAGGAATTAAGATACGAGGTCAGGCACGCAGCAAAGGCTGCTGCTGAGAAGGCGGCAAAGGCTGCGGCAAAGGCTGCGGCAAAGGCTGCGGCAAGTGAGGCTCGCAAGGTGGCTCTGTTAGAGGGGCTTGAAGAAGGAAGAGCAGAAGGGCGTGCGGAAGAGCGCATAAACACCGAGCGTGAGAAGAAGCGTGCGGATGCCGCGGAAGAACTTCTGAAAGCATATCAGGAGAAGTACGGCGCCCTCTAAGGCCCTACCGATACTCCTTTCTCATCCACATCAGAAACAGGATCCCGCGCACACACAGCTCGGCGCACATCGCGGACCAGACGCCGGGCAGGCCAAAGCGCGTCGCGAGAAAAGCGGCAAGCGGGATCCGTACAAGCCACATACTTAAGAAATTCAAAATGCTGGGGATCAGTGTCTTGCCGGCACCGCGGAAGACACCGGTCACGATGATGGACGCCGCAAACAGCGGCTCCGCGAAGGCCTCGATGCGCAGGACGCGCACACCTAAGTCTCGAATCGCGGGGTCCGGCGTGAGGAATCCGATCAGCCAGGGAGCGCCGAAAAACATCAGGACGCTCATACCGGTCATGATGAGGACGCCCATGGCAACGGTGAGCCAGCCGAGACGCTTTGTCATATCCTCGCGTCCCGCGCCTGTGCTTTGCCCTACCAGCGTGGTTGCTGCCATGCTGATGCCGTAGCCCGGCATATAGCAAAGGCTTTCCGCCGTCGTGCTGAAAGAATTCGCAGCGATCGGAATGGTCCCGAGCGGCGCGACGATTCGCGTAAACATAACATAGGCGCCGCCCGTGATCATCTGCTCTATACTCAGGGGAACACCGATCTTCAGCGCCCTTTCCACCTCGTCCAGGTACCGGTCTTTTCCGCGTGGTCCGTCATAATGCAGAAGGCGAAACCGGCGGTTCAGGAAATACAGCATAAAGCAGGCGCAGACCGCTTCCGCGAGCACAGTCCCGAGCGCTGCGCCGGCCACACCGAGCCCCGCGCCCGGTATCCATATTTTCTGCCCGAAAATCTCCCTCGTTCCGGAGGGAAAAATCAAAAGGTAGTTAAAGACGACATCCAGCCCGCACATGATGATGTTCAGAGTGCTGGGGACCTTCATGTTGCCGCTGTTCTGCAGCATGCTCCCGGAGAGCATGCGCAGGATCGAGACCGGGAAAAACAGGATATAGATCCGAATGTAGGTCCGTGCACCCGGCACGATGTCCGGGTTGCCGCCCAGCCACACCGGCCAGGGACCGCTTAAAGCAAAGCACAGAAGGGCGATACATAACGCAACCGCAACCATCGTCATCAGACCGTGTCTTACGACGCTCCTTGCGCCTGCCTCATCCCGCGCGCCGATCCGGTGCGCGACCTGTACGGCAAAGCCCGCGATGCCGCCGCTGGTGATCCCCCAGATCATCCAGAGGCTGGAGGACATCAGTCCGATGGAAGCGGAAGCGTTAGCCCCGAGGGTACCCACCATGGACGCGTCGATGTATTGCATGACGACGGAAGAGACCTGCGCGAGGATGGCAGGGATGCTCAAAGAAATGACCAGCTGGATCTGATGGGAGAGGGAAAGCGGTTTTCCTTCTCGCAGATCGACGAGGTATCTGTTTTCTTTTGACGACGTCGCATTCTGTGAAGACATAACAATCCAAGTGTAGCACTCGAAATGGTTTCTGTCAGGAATAAGGTTTAAGGATTGACAGATTTATCTGTACCGTCCGGGTCGCCTGCAAGAGGACCTCTGCCAGGGAAAGGCGATCGAGCTGCTAAAGGAAGCCGGCTACCGGTTTGGCGAGGACGGACATTGCAACACGGAGGCAATGGCGACGGCGCTGCAGGAATGCAAGGATCTGGGCGCAGCGCTCGCATCTTAAAAAAGCATTACGAGTATAAAAAAGCACCGGCCGAATGAAAGCCGGTGCTTTTTGCGTCTTACGGAATCCGCAGGGATTACTCTTTCTCGAGGAATCCGTACACGACAGCAGCCAGTGCTGCGCCGATGAGCGGTGCACTGATAAAGACCCAGAGAGAGGCAATCGGTGCGGCATTGCCCTTGGCAGCGGCAAAGATGGCCGGTGCAAGGCTTCTGGCCGGGTTGACCGAAGTGCCGGTCAGGCCGATCCCCAGGATATGCACAAAGGTAAGGGTAAGACCGATGATCAGTCCGCCGAGGGATCCGTGCTTGAATTTCTCACTGGTCACACCAAGAATCGCCATTACAAAAATGAAGGTCAGTACGATCTCCACCAGAAGACCTGCCGCAGCGCTGCCGTGAACACCGGCGAGAGAGTTTGCACCGAATCCGCCGGTCAGGTCATCCACGCCGCCGAGGCCGAAAATAACGGCCAGCACGCAGCTTCCGAAGAATCCGCCCAGGACCTGCGCGATCACATAGCCGGCATACTCCGACAGATCGATCGAACCGCGGATCAGCATGGCCAGCGAGACTGCCGGATTGATGTGGCAGCCGGAGATATTGCCGATGCTGTAAGCCATTGCCACGATAGAAAGGCCGAAGGCAAGTGCGGTGATGAGATACCCGCTTCCGCTTGCGGCATCACATCCGACAAGCATTGCCGTGCCGCAGCCCATAAAGACCAGTACAGCCGTGCCGATAAACTCGGCGATCAGTTTTTTTGTTACTCCCAACATAGACTTCACCCTCCTTCATCGAACTATTCTTTAGTATACACTCTTTAAAATGAATTGCACAGGATGCGCGGTGCAAATGCGAATCTCATCATATATAATGGATCTGTAAACGGTACGAAAGGATAAGCCTTTTAAGAAAGGGGATGGCGGGATGAAGAGACTGATCGTAACCTATTATTGCAAGGAAGGCATGCGGGAGGAATTCCTGAACGCGCTGATGCAGGAAGGCGTGTACGAAGGAAGCAATCATGACAAAGGATGCCTTCAGTACGAGTACTTTTCTTCGGCAAAAGAGAAAGACGTGCTGGTGCTTCTGGAACGCTGGGAGAGCGAGGAACTGCTGCAGGCGCATCTTCAGACACCGCACATCGCCAAGATGCCGAAGTTGAAGGAACAATATGTAAAAGATTCTACGATCGAGAAATTCGACGTGGAGTAAAAGGACCAACACAGAAAGAGGGGAGAAAAGAAAATGGGATTCTGGAAAAAGTTATTCGGATTCGGTGCGGCAGCAGGCGGCGCGGCAGCGGCTGTGAAGGTAGCTGAAAAGGTAAAGGAGAACAATCCGGAAGGCGTCGGCGACGTCAATGAAGACGGTAAGGTCGACTACAAGGATTATGTCGAAGAAGCCAAGAAGGCTGCCGGCGAAGTATATGAAGAAGTCGCGGACAAGGCCAAAGAAGTCGGCGCGGACGCTGTCGAGATGGCAAAGACGAAGGGCGACGAACTGAGAGAGAAGATCCAGAGCGCCATGGCAAAAACAGAAGGTGCAGCGGAAGGCGCGGCAGAGCAGATGGCGGAAGCTGCGGCGGATGTGAGTGAGACTGTGACGGAAGGGACGGAAGTGTAGGCAAATCTTAAACCCCGGAGACGGTGGGAAGCGTCTTTCCGCTTCGCGAAAAGCCGCAAGAGCTTGCTGCGCAAGCTCCCCAATCAACCTTTGTGACGTATAAGAAAATGGTGGGGTATTCAAACTTGTTTAGGGTCTACGTTCTTTCGGGTCTGGTTTTAGGGGCTCTCAGTAGGGTCTGAGATTAGGGGCTGGTTTTAGGGTCTGACTTTAGGGTCAGGCCCTTTTTCTGCGCAAAAAGAAGAGCATCGCT
>JAGAHC010000023.1 GCA_017627275.1 Lachnospiraceae bacterium | reverse complement strand
TCTGCCAGTTCTTCTCTCGCTGCGATGACATCCGGGAAATCGAGGTTGTAGATCTTGTTGTTTTCGCCGCCGCATCTTCTGGGGTCGAAATCAAGCCCGCATCCCAGGCAGATGATCGAAGCGTTCGGATGGCTCTTCAAATAGTCACTGATCTCCGCCATCATGTCCATCTGCCTTAGCGCCCCTTCCATCGAGCCGAATTCATAGGCTTTCGTCTCATATTTCCTGTCGAGTTCGGAGAAATCATAGTCCAGCCGCGAGCAGATCTCCGTTGCCATCGGGTCCTGATAGAGATGCGGAAACTTATCTGAGCATTTCTTTCTGGCATACAGCGGGATGATCAGCGTCTCCTGCACCGAGTTGTGTTTGATCTTGATCTTCGTTGTCATGATGTTATTTCCTCTGTGAAGCATGTTGCCTGGTTATTTGGTGAGGTTAGAGTAAACTAACCATATAGTACTTTACCATGGCTGTTTTGTTCCGACAAGAGGGGTGTGTCAGAGGGGACGGTTCTCTTTGACACACTTATCTCACATCCATCACATTAAATGACCCAAGATGGCGTACTTCTGGGATGGCTTCCAGCTTCTCGACGGTCTTGTCTGTAATGCCCTTCTCGTCCTCGACCTCGATGATGTAGTTGTACATGCCAAGCATGCTGCCTTCCGGGCGGTCGTGGATCGTGACCATCTCGACGCCGGCATCGTGTATCTCCACGATGATGTCATCGATCCGGTTCGCCTCGCACACCGCCACGAACACCGCGTTTGTCAAAGTGCTGCCTTCCATCGGTGAAGGTGCGAGCACATAGAATCGTGTCTTGTTGGCATCCGTAATCTGCACGTTCTCGGCAAGGACGGCGAGGCCGTACAGGTCCGCCGCGCCCGGCGCGGCGATTGCGGCAATGGTCTTGTCTCCGCTTTCCGAAACATAACTGGCCGCCGCCGCGGTGCTTGGCATCTCCTGCGCGGTCGCTTCCGGCAGATTCTCTTTTCTCCACGCTTCGCTCTGCGCAAGCCCCTGCGCGTGGGAGCAGACGACCTCGATATCTTCGATCGTTGCGCCCGGCACGCCCATCAAAGTCTGATTGATTGGGAGGATTACCTCGCCGATCACATGGATGTCCTCTTCGCCGATCAACGCGTCAACATAGTTCGTCACCGCGCCGCCCAGCGTATTTTCCTGCGGGATCACCGCGTAATCGGCATCGCCGCTCAAGACATCCGCGATCGCATCCGGGACCGTCTCCTTCGGCTGAAAGCTTCCGCTTTGAAAGAAGTTCTTTGCCGCCTCCTCGGTATAGGTCCCCTCGGGCCCGAGGTAGCTGATCCTCGCGTTCTCGATGATCTGCGCAGCTTCCGCTGCCGGTTCCGCGCTGCTTTGTGTGCCCGCTGCACTGCCTGCACAGCCCGTCAGCGCAAGGCTCAGCAAAAGCATTGCCGCTAACGCCGTGAATCTGTTTCTGATTATTCTCATCCCGCTGTCTCCTTCAACCCGCTTTGTTTTTCTGCTTCCTAAATATAGATTATTACAAGTGTTTGTGGTGTCAATCCGCCCCGCAAATCATCTACATTTGCGCACAAGTCCAGTTTTCTCTGTCCTTTTGCCTCCGATTTCCCGGAAAAAAACGACTACATTTTGCCATTTGCCTTATTTTCTCTGTCCCTCTGCCGCCAATTCCCCGAAAAAGGACGACCGCATTTCGCCACTAGCCTCATTTTCTCCGTCCTCTTGCCAAACAGTGTGGTATGGTAAGAGTGTCAGTAACCCATAATCAAGGAGCCGGTAAGCGGCTCACTTTCAGAACACATCCCCGGAGGTCGTTATGGCAGAAAAGACCGCAAAGCAACCCAAAGAAAAAAAGGAACGCAAGGGCGATCATCAGAAACTGAAGATGCTCTATCTCGCGAAGATCCTCCTGGAGGAGACGGACGATCAGCATGCGCTGACGATGCAGGAAATCATCGCAAAGCTCAGGCTCTGCGGCGTGAACGCAGACCGCAAGACGCTGTATCTCGACTTCGAAGAGCTGCGCACCTTCGGGCTCGACGTAATCGCGACGCAGGCGAGCCGCAACACCTACTATCACATCGGGAACCGCAATTTTGAGCTTCCCGAGCTGAAGCTTCTCGTGGACTCCGTGCAATCCGCCAAGTTCATCACGGAGAAGAAATCGAAAGAACTCATCCACAAACTGGAGTCCCTCGTCTCCCGCCACCAGGCGAAGCACCTGCAGCGCCAGGTCATCGTCTCCGGCCGCGTGAAGTCCATGAACGAGAGCATCTACTACAACGTGGATAAGCTCCACGAGGCGATCAATGCCGACTGCCGGATCAAGTTCAAATACTATCGGTGGAATATAAAGAAGGAAATGGAACTGCGCCGGGACGGCGAGTGGTATTACACGTCGCCGTGGGGCCTGATGTGGGATGACGAGAACTACTATCTCGTCGCCTATGATGCCGAGCACGATACCATCCTGCATTTCCGCGTGGACAAGATGCTGCAGATCTCCACGATCGACGAGAAGCGCGAAGGCAAGGAAGCCTTCGAGGCGTTCAACATGCCCCGGTACACGAAGAGCCTGTTCGGCATGTACGTCGGCGAGCTGACCCGCGTGCAGCTGGAAGTGGATAACGAGCTGGTCGGCGTCATGATCGACCGCTTCGGGAAGGACATCCCGGTCATCCCGGTGGATGAGAGTCACTTCAAGACCAGCGTAGACGTCACCTTCAGCAACCAGTTCCTCGGCTGGATTTTCGCCCTGGGCGACAAGGTGAAGATCACCGGCCCGGACGCGGTCGTGAAAAAGATGAAGGCAGAGGCAAGGAATCTTGTAAATCTCTACAAATGAGAAAGTGTGTCAAAAGGGACGGTTCTCTTTGACACACTTGGCGAAGGAACCACTATCCCTGAGGAAACTGGTCCCAAAGTGTGTCAAAGAGAACCGTCCCTTTTGACACACCTTTTGACAGTTTTCCGTGGTGCTGTCGTCAGGAAGCTCTCTTCGAGCAGGTCGCAGATCTCCGCGAACGGCACGGTCCCATCGAGGAGGATCGAGATCCAGTTGCCGCGGCTGATGTGGTATCCCTTCAGGATGCCTTCCCTCTGAATCATCATATCGACAAGAAAGGGATCCCCCAGTTTCACATTTAAGATGTCGACACGCTCCGTGCCGCTAAGCCCCAGCTTTTCCCGCGGAACGTCCATGACGAGGCCGAACCACTTCCGGTTGTCGGCATGGCGAAAGATGGCGTAGTCGGGAAAGCGGCGCCAGAGGTACTCCGGCTCGCATTTGTACTTTTTCTTTATATGTGCGTAAAGTTTTTTCTGTAGGAATTCATGAGAGCGCCTTATACGACCGCATATCCCTCGGCGGCCAGAACGGACAGCGCCCGCTCATAGTTTTCTTCTTTCACAAGAATGTAATCCGTATTGTATGTCGATACCACAAAGACGCCGATCCTGTGCTCTGCGAGGATGCCGGAGAGCTTTGACAGGATCCCGATCAACGAGAAGTCGAGGATCCCCTGAATGCGGAAACCTCTCCAGCCGTCCTCCCGCTCGATCGTGTTCTGCGGCGTATCTTCCGTTTTACACACCAGAGATAATTCTTCGTCCGTCTTACCGATGAAATAAAAATCGGCATCCATGTTGACGGTCGAAAGCTCTGTCACTTTGCAAACGGTGAGTTTATGGTCGATTCTCTTTAGTTCCATCTTGCTGCCTCCTTAGGAACCACTTTCCTCAGGGATAACCGGTTCCATTCAATCAAGGATCCGTCCGTCGCGCGAGATCGTCACCACCTGCCAGGGGATGAACTTCCCGCTCGCCTGCAGCGCGTTCTTCGCCGCCATCTCGAGGCCGCCGCAGCACGGCACTTCCATGCGCACGATCGTCACTTCCCTGATGTCGTTATAGCGGATGATCTCGGTGAGCTTCCCGGAGTAATCGATGGCGTCCAGCTTCGGGCAGCCGATGAGCGTCGTTCTTCCCCGCATGAATTCCTCATGCATGTTGGCGTAGGCATAGGCCGTGCAGTCTGCTGCGATCAGGAGTTTTGCGCCATCGAAGAAAGGAGCCTGTTCCGGAACCAGTTTGATCTGGCAGGGCCACTGCGCAAGGCGCGATACCGCTCCTGCGCGGGATGCTTCCTGCCGGTCTTTGACCGCGTTTTTACCGCCGAGCGTTTCACTTTTTGCGCCCGGGCATCCGCTTGTATTCGCGGACGGCTGTCCGTCGCAGGAAAGACTCATCGCCTGTGATCCCGGACAGCCGGCGTGGTGGAGCGCCGCTCCGCCTTCCTCCTGCATCTTCGCCTTCATGAGCTTTCTTCTTTCGTTTTCGTCCTGCACCTGCATGATCTCCTCGACAGTCATGTTCATCGCTTCCTTTCTGCTTTCATCCTGCGTCCTCTTTACGGCGGCGTCGTCATACGCGGGCGCTTCGCGTTCCTCAAAAGTGATCGCTCCCGTCGGGCAGCCCGGCAAACAGTCGCCCAGGCCGTCGCAGTAGTTTTCCCGCACGAGTTTTGCCTTGCCGTCGATGATGTCGATGGCCCCCTCGTGACACGCCGCGGCGCACAGACCGCAGCCATTACATTTTTCTTCATCGATATGAATGATTTTCCGAATCATCGCTGTTCTCCTTTATCTGTACTGTCTGCTGACGTCCGGTTTTCTTGCTTTTCTGATCATAGTATAGCACGATGCCGTTAAAACGTATGTGGTTATAACCACGAAATGGAATTATTTTTGAGGTGATCTGTGAATGAAATCAATCTTGCCGATACACAGTTCTTTGACGGTATGTCCGAAAAGGAGATCCGCACTGCTTTGGACGGGCTCTCCTCTGTTGAAAGGAAATACCGGAAAGGCAGCCGCATCCTTCACGCGGGATCGACAACTGACAGCATCGGTCTCGTCCTGGAAGGCAGTGTAACGATCGAAAGCAACGATCTCTGGGGAAACCGGACGATCCTGTCTCACGTCGGCAGGGGACAGTTCTTTGCGGAGACCTACGGGTTTCTCGGTGATAAGCCCCTTCTTGTGGATGTGGTCACTAATGAAGCCTGTCGGATCCTGTTCCTTCGCGTCGGGCTGCTTCGCGCGCAGGGCACAAAGGCTGAGCCTTGGATGATGAAGCTTATCACGAACCTTCTGATGATCTCTGCACAGAAGAATCTAGCACTCTCCGGCAGGATCTTTCAGACCTCTGCCAAGACGATCCGCGGACGCGTTATGGCTTACTTGAACAGTCTCGCCATACAAAAAAACCGAACGGAATTTGACATCCCGTTCGACCGCCAACAGATGGCCGATTATCTGAATGTGGAGCGTACGGCGCTTTCGAAGGAGCTTGGCCGGATGAAGAGGGACGGTCTGATCGACTATCACAAGCAGCACTTTGTTCTGCTTACGTTGTGTGTCAGAGGGGACGGTTCTCTTTGACACACCTTCAATTGAATGTGTCAGGGAGAATCGTCTCCCTATAAGTGAACCGACCAGCCCGTCTCTATTTTTTCATGCACCTTTTTCAGAACCTCGATGTCCAGCTTCGGCCAGTCATTCACCTTCTGCGCCTTTTCGGTGACGAGGTGGGCCTTTTCCGCACAAAGAGCGATCGGTGTATCCGCGAGGGAATCCGAATAGAAATTCTCGATCTCCGGGAAGTCCTGATCAAAGATATAAGCGGCTTTTTCCCTTGCGTACATCAGGTTGTCGACGAACGCGCCGACCTCCCGGTCGTAATCCGAAGCGATACAGTTCACACCGAGTCGTTTGGCGATCGGTTCGATGATGCACTTGGGAGAAGCGCTGATAATGAGGTCATCCGGCCTTTTCTGCGCAAGATACCAGGCGGAGATCCGCTTTTCATGCTTGTCCCAGAATCTCTCGATCTGCTCATCAAAGTCATCGACCTTGCAGAGGAAACTGAAAAATATGCGCTCCATCTCGAAGCGGGGAATCTTCCCGAGCTTGTGCCCGATCATGCTTTTCAGCACCTTCGGAAAGAACGTGAACCACAGAGAAGGATGCCGGACCATGCACCACAGCGCAAAGCTGATCACACAATCCGGGTAATAGATCGTACCGTCAAAATCATATACGTTCATATTGCAGTCTTCGGTAAGCGCTTTTTATTTGAGGCCGAACACAGCGTCGAGCCCCGTGATGTTCAGCACTTCGCTGAAGCTCGGGCCGATGTTCACCAGCTTAAAGCTGCCCTTTTTCGTCTTCAGGCTCTTATACGTGCTGAGAAGAACGCGAAGGCCGGAGGATGAGACGAAGTCGCAGCCCGCGAAATCCAGACACAAAGAATCGGTCTCAGGAAGGTTCTCCTCCAAGAGAGACTTAAACTCCGGCGCGGTCAGCGTGTTCAGTTCTCCGTTCAGAGCCACGGTAAAGTTCACGCCTTCCCTCTTTGTCGTCAATTCCAGATCTATTTGCTTATCCCTCCTGTTTATGTTTATTTATTCTACTTCTCCGGCTTCACGAATTCAACACCTTGAAGTGCGCGGCATTGGATTTGTACAGTTTTTTGAAAACCCCGTAGTTGCGATTATAGATCTCCCGGTTGTTCGCATCGGGCAGGTAGGCGCGATTTGCTTTCACCAGCCGTCGGGAGAGGGTCTTCACATCCTCGCCGGTCATGCCCGCCGCCACGACGATCGCCGCGCCTATAGCGCCGGCTTCCTGCGCGTTGTTCACCGTCTCGATCTTCCTTCCGGTGATATCGGCGAGCATCTGACAGAGAACGGGGGAGAGCGAGCCGCCGCCCACGAACCGGATCGTGTCGGACGTTTTCACCTTTTTCGCCTCGCACTCGATCAGCCAGCGCAGATGATAGCAGATCCCCTCCAGTACGGCGCGGATCATATCCCGCTTGCCGGTGTCGATCCGGATGTTGAAGAACATCCCGGCGGCGTTCGCGTCCTCGAACGGACAGCGGTTGCCGTGGAGCCACGGAGTAAAGATCACTCCGTTCGAACCAGGCGGCACCTTATCGGCCTCGGCGGACATATAGTCGTACAGACTCTTGAACTCGCTCTCGAACCCGCCCGTGCTCTCGGCTCCCTCGCGGTAGATGTTGATCTCATCGAGCGCGAGATGGTTCTTGACCCACTCGTAACACTTGCCCGCGGTCTCCAGCTCGGCATAATAGTTGAAGTACCCCCGGTTGGCCGACAGCACGCCGGTGATCATGGCGTCTATATCGACCGTCTGGTAGTCGAGACATGTCGACACCCAGCCGGACGTCCCGACATAGATGTGTGTGTCGCCGGGCGTCACACAGCCTGCGCCGATGTTGACGAAGGTCGTGTCGCCGCCCCCTCCGAAGACCGGGGTGCCAGCCTTCAGCCCGAGCTCGTCCGCCGCCTCAGCGGTCAGGCCGCCGGCAAGATCGGTGCAGCTGATGATCGGCGGCAGATGCTCCGGCTTGACTTTATACATCTTGACCAACCCCTTGTTCCAGCCCTCTTTACCCCGGCGGGTGTCATAGAGGAAGGTGGCAAAGGCGGTGTCCGCCGTCCTTACGATCTTCCCGGTGCACCGGGCGAGCAGGTAGTCGCTCACGTCCAGCCATTTGTCGACCCTGGCGAACACCTCAGGTTCGTTGTTCTCGACCCACTTGTATTTCCAGACCGGATCCTTCACGCTGGTCGATCCGGCGCGGTTCACCCGCAGATTTCGAAGCAGCTTATAGAGGCTGCAGCCGGAGACCTTGATGATCCCCTTTCCCATACAGTCGTTGAATTCACGCACGCCCCGGCCGTCCATGTAGCTCATCGCCGGACGAAGCGCCTTTCCCTTGTCGTCAACAAGCACGACGCCCTGCATCTGCGCACAGAACGCGAGGCCGGATACCTCTTCGGGGCGGACCGCGGACTTCTCGAACAGCTCCCTGGTCGTCTTGCAAATCGCCCGCCACCACTCCTCGGTATCCTGCTCCGCTCCGCCGTTTTCAAGAATGCGGAGGCCGTAGGATTCGTTGGCCGACGCGATGACGCGGATCTCCTGCCCCGCGTCAAAAAGGCAGGCCTTCAAACTGCTGGTTCCGAAATCGTAAATAATAATATTCATCAGTATGTCCTCGAAGCGGATCTGCCTTCCTGCCTGCGCCGGCTCATCTCTCCTGCTCTCGGATCGACAGCACGGCCATCGTGATATCGTCGAACTGGGGCGCTCCCCCGGCAAAATCATCGATGCCGGCAAGAACGCTTTGGAGCACCTGCTCCCCGGGCGAGGCCTTCGTGTTCTCGAGCACCTTCAAAAGGCGCTCTGTACCGTAAAGCCCATTGGTCCGGTCGTGCGCTTCCGTGACACCGTCGGTGTACAGGAACAGGCGGTCACCCGGCGCAAGCACGATCTCGTCCTCACCGTATTCCGTGAACTCCAGTCCGGCAAGAAAGAGTCCGTGTACCGGTTCCAGCAGCTCGCAGGGCTTGCCGCGCCGCAGGATGACCGGGTAATTGTGTCCGGCATTGGTGTACTGCAGCGTCATCGTGCGGGTGTCCAGAATCCCGATCCACGCGGTGGCAAACATGCCCTCCTCGTTGTTCTCACAGAGCCGCGCATTGACGATGGTAAAGATCTCCGCCGTGCTGCTGCGTGTCAGGGCGTAGTCTTTGATCATGGTTTTCGCTGTCATCATAAACAGCGCGGCCGGCGTTCCCTTGCCGGATACATCCGCGATCAGGAGGCAGATGCGGTCCTCGTCGATCGGGAAGTAATCGTAGAAGTCACCGCCCACTTCCTTGGCGGTATTCATGCTGCCCCGCAGGCAGATCTCCGGGTGGTTTTCAAACTCCGGCGCAGCGGGGGGCAGGGCGTCCGCCTGGATCTTCGCCGCAATGCTTAGGTCCGACTGTGTGGACAAAAGCTCTCTGTTCTTCTCGTTGAATATGATGCAGTACATAATAATCAGGGACAGCAGCACGGTGCCATACTGCCCCGCATTTCCGAACTGCCCTCCTGTTGCAATATACTCGATCAGTGGGAAGAGAATAAAGGACAAAGCCGCCGCCTTCTGGCTGCGCCGGTTGCGGCTCCGGATGATCAGTACGGCTGTCAGAGCAGAGGCCGCGAACAGATAAATATCCTCCAGCAGGGCAAACGCCGTCGTCTGATACATCCCGGTGGCGTCGATATAAAAGGTGACCGGATAGAACGCATTCGATACGAGGACGGCGGATTGAAAGGCCAGCAGGATCGGCAGGATCTTTCCGGTCCACTTTGCGAGTTTTCCCTGAAAACTGAGGGTCCTTTCGATGTACTTGTAGAAGCAATAGATCATCACCAGATCTATTAGTTTAATGAACAGGCAGAGCACGAAGCAAAGGGTCCTCTGCTCCGGCACCTGCAGGGTGTAGCACATCGCTTCATTGATCGCAAAGCAGGCGGACACAAAGACGATCAGGGCTCGGAAGGTCTTTGTTCCCTCTCCGCTCTGCTTCATACATCCGAAGAACAGTGCGGCGCACACGAGCGCCCCCAGGGAATCCACGCCGACATCAAAGAGAAACAGGTGCCGCGCCGGATCCGCGAAAAAGGGCATGCCTAGCGCTATGACGAATACGGCCAGCGCGATCGTAAGCCCCAATCCAATTGCCCGACTGTGATCTTTCAGCTTTTTGATCATTTCTTCACCCCGACAGCTCATGAGCGATCATATAGCGGACGACCGAAGCGCAATGCTCTGCAGCCTCTTTTTTGAACAATTCATAGTTCATTTCTTCAGAATCATCGGCTTTATCAGAAATAGCACGGATAATGACAAACGGAGTATCATTTAAATAACATGCCTGCGCAATCGCGCCGCCCTCCATCTCGCAGCACATACCTCCGAAATTGGACGTGATCGTTTCTTTTTGCTCCTTTGAGGAAATGAACTGATCCCCTGTACAGATTCTCCCTTCGAAAACCCGAACGTCAGGAGCGGCCTCATGCACCGCCTCTACAGCTTTCTTCCGCATTGATTCGTCCGCAGGAAACGCAGAAAGTCCTGTGTACGGGATCTCCCCCTTTTCAAAACCGATGTCCTCTACCGTAAAGTCATGCTGACAGGCGTCAACAGATACAACGATATCTCCGATATCGATCTGATTGTCAAGGGATCCCGCAACCCCAGTATTAATGATTTTTGTGCATCCGAAATGATTGATCAGCGTATTTGCGCAGATCCCGGCATTCACCTTGCCCATACCGCACTGAACGATGACCACATCCACGCCATCCAGCTTTCCTTCGCAGAATTCCATCCCGGCAATGGTAGTTGTTTTGGGATCTGCAAGAGTTTCTTTGAGGGAATTGACTTCTTCTTCCATTGCCCCTATAACACCGGTTTTTTCCGATGGAGTCCCGTCAGCGTTTGAACTTGAACATCCCGCAATTACGAGTGCTAAAAACATCACTGACAGCATCAAACAGGTCTTTTTCTTCATAGTGTTTTCCGTTTCTTTTTTTGAATCCGGCATCAACGTGTCAAAAGGGACGGTTCTCTTTGACACACTGACATTATTGTATCAGCGTTGCATATTCAGCATTTGCCGCTTTGCAGAAATCATCCGGTGCAAGCCTGATCTGACTCCCAAGCCGTCCGCCGCTGATATAGATCTGCTCCAGACGCCGCGCACTTTCATCAATGCGGGTCTCAAACTTCTTTTTCATTCCGATCGCAGTGCAGCCGCCGCGTATATATCCTGTCAGCGGAAAGAGCTCTTTCATGTGGATCATCCGTACGGATTTCACACCGACGGATCTTGCACATGCTTTCATATCCAACTCTTCATCCACCGGGATCACAAACACATAGTACTGCTTATCGTTCCCTTCTGTAACAAGCGTCTTAAAGACTTCCTCATGCCGCAGCCCCAGCTTCGTTGCCACGTCGCTTCCGTCCGTAAATTCATCGCATTCGTATTCCCGGTGCGTGAACGGTATCTTCATACGCTCGAGGATCCGCATTGCATTTGTCTTGGTTTCTTTCTTTGCCATTAATTCCTCTTCCGGCCGTAAAGTGTGTCAAAAGGGTCGGTTCTCTTTGACACACTCGCCTTCCTTAGTATAGCACGCTTCCGGGTTTGCTTCGGCCGGCTCGGACCGGATGTCGCTCTCTCTATGGGGAACTGCATGAGCCTCTTTTGAAAAAGACTCTTGACCATGACGTAACGTTATAGTTTATAGTGGGCTTGGAAAGGAGATTTCCTCGATGAACGCAAAATTGATGACTGTTCATGACGTCAGCAAACTAACCGGCATCAGCATCCGCACGCTCCGGTACTACGACAAAATCGGACTCTTCCCGCCCACAGAACACACCGAGGCCGGATACCGGCTTTACAACGAGGAATCGCTTGCACGACTGCAGATGATCCTGCTTTTCCGCGAACTGGAATTCCCCTTAAAAGACATCAAAGGCATCCTCGACAGTCCGGACTTCGATCGGAACAAAGCGTTGGAACAACAGATCGAACTTTTAGAACTGAAAAAGGCTCACACCGAGAATCTGATCCTTCTGGCGCGCGGCATGAAGATGTTGGGAGTGAAATATATGGAAAGCAAAAACAAAACTGACTTTACCGCATTCGATACCACAAAGATCGACGAGTACGCCGCGCAGGCAAAAGCTTCCTGGCAGCATACGCCACAGTGGAAGGAATACGAGCAGAAATCCAAGGCACGGAAAGAAGACTTCAATGTCGTCGGCGAGCAGATGATGGAAGAAATCTTCGGTGAATTCGGAAAGTGTAAAGATAAAGGTCCCGCTTCGAAAAAAGCGCAGGATCTCGTAAAGAAGCTGCAGGGTTTTATTACAGAGCACTTCTACACTTGCACGAACGAAGTCTTAAGCGGCCTCGGCAGGATGTATGCAGGCGGCGGAGATTTCACCGCCAATATCGATGCGGCCGGTGGGGAAGGTACTGCGGAGTTCGTGCATCAGGCTATCGAGTATTATTGTAAAAAGTGTGTAAAAGAGAACCGTCCCTTTTGACATACGTCATGGTCAAGGGGCTTTTTCTGTGTCAAAGAGAACCGTCCCCTCTGACACGCCAACAACATTGACACGCGAAATACGCTGTTTCATCATGAATACAGTAAGAAATGTATCAACCGCCATTCAAAGAGGTGAATCAGCAATGAAGATAGCATGGTTCTGCATTCCGGCACATGGCCATACAAATCCGACCCTCGGACTCGTGAAAGCTCTTACCGACGCAGGACATCAGGTCTGGTATTTTTCATTTGAAGAATTCAGAGAGAAAATCGAAGGAGCCGGCGCGACATTTATTGGCTGCGACGGGTACGATTTTGAAATGGAAGACAAAGGCAATGCGGATCGCGTCGGCAAAGACAAAGTCTATGCGACAGAGCTGCTTGTTTCGTCGACACTTGCACTCGACGAGATGACTGCCCGTGTGATCGGCGAAATCAAGCCTGACATAGTAGTATCCGACTCCGTGGCGTTCTGGGGTAAGCTCGCCGCGATGAAACACGGCCTCCCATACGTCTCATCGACCACGACGTTTGCTTTCAACCGTTATTCGGCAAAGTATATGCAAGAGAGCGCCTGGGACATTGTAAAGATGCTGATTGCAATGCCGCGCATCAATAAACAGCTGAAACGCCTCCGTGCCAAAGGATATCCCGTGAAGAGTTTGCTTGATATCGTGCAGAACGACAACGATACAAATACGATCGTCTACACATCGAAGTACTTCCAGCCGCGTTCGGAAACGTTCTCCGACAGATATCACTTCATCGGACCATCGATACGCCCGATTACTAAGCCTGTTGAAAAAACTGCAGAGAAGACGGTCTACATTTCAATGGGGACTGTAAATCAGAACCGTGAATTCTACCGCCATTGTATAAGCGCGCTGGCAGCGACCGGGTGGCAGGTCATACTCTCCATGGGAACAAATACTGACCGTTTCGAGGATCTCCCGGAGAATATACAGGTGTATGAATCAGTAGATCAGATGGCAGTGTTATCGATTGCAGACGCTTTCATCACACATTGCGGAATGAATTCCGCATCGGAGGGTCTGTACTTTGGAGTGCCGCTGGTGCTGTTCCCTCAGACACCTGAACAGGATGCCGTTGCCAAGAGAGCTGAAGAACTCAGCGCCGGAGTAAGACTGCCATCAATATCCGAGGAAGACATCCTTGCTGCGCTGAATCAGGTTCTCAATGATCCAAAGTATAAGGAAGGTGCGGCCAGGGTATCCGAGAGTTTCAAGGCAAGCGGCGGGATTGACGAAGCCAAAGGTTTTCTGGAGAGTTTATTTCTCGAGCTTAAAGACCTTCGCCGTCACATTGCAAATCACAACTGAAAGAACAATGCCGACGATGATCACTACCGGGAGCGCCCAGGTGGGACTGACAGCCAATTTGTTCATAGTCAAAACCTCCGTTCAGTTAATGATTATGGTTAGATTTAACTAACTCTATAGCGAAGAAAAAACTCGCCTTAGCGGGTTTCCTCTTTGCTATCCATATGGATTATGATCCGAAGAGCTATTGCTTTGAATCCTTATAGCTTTGTCCAAAGTTCTCCATGGACTTAATGATCGGACGCATGGATTCTCCAAGCTCACTCAATGCAT
>JAGAHC010000022.1 GCA_017627275.1 Lachnospiraceae bacterium | reverse complement strand
GAAAATGATTACATGAAATCAAAAATACTGATCTGATTCGTCTCCGGCATCTCCCCGAGGATGCCCAGTTCTCCCATCTTATCGATCAGGGTGGACGACACCTTGGTGCGGTTTTTTAAATCGTCCTTGGAGAGAAACTGTCCCTGTTTCGCCGCTTCGACGAGGGACTGTGCCGCGACGGCGCCCATGTTCTGAATGGATGTTAAGGACGGCATAAGCTGATCTCCCACAATGGAGAAACGCGTCGCCTGCACCGTATAGAGGTCAATCGGAACAAAATCGATGCCCCGGGCATACATCTCCCGAACGATGTACATATCATCCAGCGTTTCCTGGTCTTTTTTGGAAAGATCCGCCTTGTGCTCATACTCGTCGATGAGCGACAGAAGCTTCCCCTGCCCTCTGCACATCAGTTCATAATTAAAAGCCGTTGCGCGAATGCTGAAGTAAGCGGCGTAATAGGCCAGCGGATAATAGATCTTGCAATACGCGATTCGCAGCGCCATCATGACGTAGGCCGCCGCGTGCGCCTTCGGAAACATATATTGAATCTTCAAGCAGGATTCGATGTACCACTCCGGCACGCCCGCTTCCCGCATGGCGTCCTTCATGTTCTCCGACAGTCCCTTTCCCTTTCGCACTTTCTCCATGATCTGGAACGAAAGTTCTTTTTCCACTCCTTCGCCGATCAGATACGTCATGATATCGTCGCGGGTACAGATGGCGGTAGAAAGGGTCGCGAAACCGTTTTTGATATAGTACTGCGCATTGTCGAGCCACACGTTGGTGCCGTGGGAAAGTCCGGAAATGCGTACCAGTTCCGCCACGGTCGTCGGCCGCGTGTCTTCCACCATACCGATAACAAAGCGTGTGCCGAACTCCGGAATCCCGAGGATCCCGAGGTCAATGCCGCCGTTCTCTTCCGGAGTGATGCCAAGGGCTTCGGTTCCGAGAAAGAGACGCATGACCTTCTCATCATTCAGCGGGATCTCGCGCGGATTCAGTCCGGTCAGATCCTGCAGCATACGAATCATGGTCGGATCGTCGTGACCCAGGATGTCGAGTTTCAACAGGTTGTGCTCGATGGAATGATAGTCAAAATGCGTCGTGATGATATCCGATTTCATATCGTTCGCGGGATGCTGCACCGGCGTAAAAGTGTTGATATCTTCCCCCAGCGGCAACACGACAATCCCGCCCGGATGCTGTCCGGTACTCCGGCGCACGCCGACCAGCCCTTTCAGAAGCCGTTCTATCTCGCTTTTGCGCTTCGGAATGCCGCGCTTCTCAAAATAGTTTTTGACAAACCCGTATGCCGTTTTCTCCGCGATTGTCGCGATGGTTCCCGCCTTGAACGTCTGTCCTTTGCCGAAGATGACTTCCGTATAGCGATGCGCCTTGTTCTGATATTCCCCGGAAAAGTTCAAATCGATATCCGGCTCCTTGTCTCCGTCGAACCCCAGGAAGGTTTCAAACGGAATATCGAATCCGTCCCTTCTAAACGGTCCTCCGCAGCGCGGGCACATCTTCGGCGGCATGTCGATGCCGCATTTGCCTTTGTACGATCTGACTTCTTCCGAATCAAAGTCGCTATAGAAGCAGTTCGGGCAGTAATAGTGCGGGGGCAGAGGATTCACCTCCGTGATGCCCGCCATCGTCGCCACAAGGGAGGACCCGACCGACCCCCGGGATCCCACGAGGTAGCCGTCCTCCTCCGACTTCCAGACAAGTTTCTGCGCGATGATGTACATCACGGAATACCCGTTCGTGATGATGGAAGTCAGTTCCTTCTCCAGCCGGTCGTGAACGATCTGCGGAAGCGGATCCCCGTACATCGTGTATGCTTTTTTGTAGCAGATGTCGCGCAGCGTCTCGTCGCTGTGCGCGATAACCGGCGGACACTTGTCCGGACGCACCGGTGCAATCACTTCGATTGAATCGGCAATCCGCGCGGGTGCGTCGATAACGACCTCTTTTGTCTTTTCCGCACCGAGGTAGGCAAACTCCTCCATCATCTCATCTGTGGTCTTGAGATAAAGCGGCGCCGGTTCTTCTTCCCTCGCTCCCATGCCCATGCCTTCCTGCAGGATGGTGCGGTAAATCTCATCTTCCGGATCCAGAAAGTGTACGTCTCCCGTCGCAACAACAGGCTTCCCAAACGTCTCGCCCAACTCCACGATGCGACGGTTTAAATCTAACAGATCCTCTTCCGTCTCAAGCCCGTCGTAGCGGGAACGATATTTCTCATCCAACAGAAAACGATTGTTGTCCCGCGGCTGGATTTCCAGATAGTCATAGAAATTCACGATATTTGCGATTTCTTCGTCGCCGCGGTTTTCCAGAACCGCCTGAAAGAGTTCTCCCATCACGCAGGCGCTGCCCACCAGGAGACCTGCGCGGTGCTTCAGCAGTTCACTCTTTGGGACGCGCGGCTTGGTGTGAAAGTACTTCAAATGGGAGTCACTGATCATCTTGTAGAGATTCACGCGCCCCGTATCATTTTGCGCTAACAGGATGCAATGGAAGGTGTGCAACCGTTTGATGATCTCATCATTGGAAGTGGTCAGACTGTCCACTTCCGCGAAGGTGCGCACGTTTTGTTCTCTCAGTTTCTCCACTTCTTTTAAAAAGATACCGGCCGTCGCCTCCGCGTCCTCTACGGCGCGATGATGGTTTTCGAGCGGCACCCCTAAGTTTTTCGCCACCGCGTCCAGCGTATATCTGGCATGCCCCGGCAGAAGAAACCGCGCGATGCCCTCGGTATCAATCGTGGTCACGTCTACCCGAATCCCCATCGCCTTTGCCTTCTCTTTGACGAACCCGATATCGAACCCGACGTTATGCCCGACAAGGCGCGCCCCTTTACAAAACTCCAGGAACCGCGGCAGGACCGTTTCGATGGTTTCCGCCCCGTGCACCATACTGTCGTCGATGTTCGTCAGCCTTTGAATGCGGTAAGGGATCGCCTCCTGCGGATCGACGAAGGTCGAAAAGCGATCGACGATCCTGCCGTCCTCGATCTTCACGGCGCCGATCTCGATGATTTTGTTGCGAACCGGAGAAAGGCCGGTCGTCTCAAGGTCAAAGACTACAAAACCACCTTCCTCCAGGCTGCCCTGCGGGTCTTCTTTTTCACTGAGCGCGACTGTTTTTTTCAGATCGTCGACAAGATAGCATTCGACGCCATAGATCACTTTAAAAAATTCTTCGCTCTGGATCGGGACGAGGCCTTTTGCTTTCCGCTTCCCGTTTTCTTTTTCGAGCAGTTCGTTCCGGGTACGAAACGCTTCCGGAAAAGACTGGACATTGCCGTGATCCGTGATCGCGATGGCGCGCATCCCCCAGTCATAGGCGCGTTTCACAATGGCGCTGCAGTCGGAGACACCGTCCATATCGCTCATCTTGGTGTGGCAGTGCAACTCAATCCGTTTGGTTTCGTAGTGATCCTCACGACCGATCTTCAGAGAGGCTGTCTTCATGATGCCGGTGACAGGGCCGATGACAACCTCGTTGTCGTAGGCATCTATAAGGGCTTTCCCTTTCACACGAATGAAACTGCCAAGAGCCAGATACCCTTCGAGTTCCGGCACATCTTCGGTCGATAGAAAGAGTTTGCAGCCGATGGAATCGGTATAGTCGGTAATCGTGAAGGTCACAATGGATTTTTCGTTTTTGATGGCACGCGCATTGAATCCGGTGACTTCACCGCGCACAACGACGTCGCCCGCTTCGCCCAGGATGCTCTCAAGCGGGATGGTCTCTCCTTCGAAAGCGCGCCCGTACAAAACGTCCGGGTCATTGGAATAGATGAAGGGATGCTTTGTTTTTTTCTTCTGCGCCATCTTTGTCACAACGACTTTGCCTTCCGGCGTTTCTTCTACATCGATATAGGGAAGCCCGACCAGGAAGGGATCCTCTTCGCGGGACGGAACAGGTATTGCCTCAACAACATCCTCTTTTTTATTTGAAGGCGTCGCGTCCTCTGTATGTTCCGGTTTTTTCGTCTTGTCCAACGTCACCACGACCTGCGACGGATGCCCCAGCCGATTGGCGAAGATATTCTCAATGCGTACTTTTAAATCGGCAGCTTTTTCTTTCGCCAGAATGTGATCCGGCAGCGTAATCTCAATACGATTTTCCTCATCGACTGCCTTTATGCTCCCCTGCGCGAACAGCCGCGCTAGCACCGGCGAAAACCCTTCCATTTCATAGAGAAGAGACGCGCGGTACTCCGCCGTGAGTTGTTCCAGATCATACTGCTTAGAGAGATGGTATTGCTCCAGAATAAAAACCTGAGCGGGCGAAGCGCCAAAAACCTGCCTTACGATTTCACGCTGCATGCGATCGACCATTTCTTTCGGAATCAGATGGTCGCTCAGGAGATAGACCTTGTAACGCGTCCGCGCGGTGTTCGCGGTCACCTTCTCGACTTCGGTCTCTTCAAACAGGATATGCAGTTCCCTGTGTACTCTGAGGGTAGGAAAGACTTCAAAAAACCGTTTATGCATAGGCGGTCCAGTGTTCCAACTCGTAACGAAGCGCATCCAGGAGTTCGGCTTCCGGCACCTTGCGAATGATCTCACCTTTCCTGATGAGAAGTCCCTCGCCGTCTCCGCCGGCAATGCCGATGTCGGCTTCTCTCGCTTCCCCCGGCCCGTTCACGGCACACCCCATGACCGCCACGCGGATCGGCAAATCAAAGTGAGACGCCATCTCTTCCACCTGTATCGCCAGATGCTCCATGTCGATTTTCGTACGTCCGCAGGTCGGGCAGGCTACGACCTCGATGCCCTCTTTCCGCAGTTTTAAATCACGCAGAATCTGCTTCGCAACAAAAATCTCTTCGCACGGATCACCGGTGAGCGACACACGGACGGTATCGCCGATGCCGCGGCAGAGGATGGCGCCGATGCCCAAAGCGCTCTTGATGGTTCCGCCGCGGATTCTTCCCGCTTCCGTAATGTCGACGTGCAGTGGGTATGCCGTCTTTTCCGCAAGCAGTTCATACGCACGAATACAATCCGGCACGTCGGAAGACTTGATGCTGATGACGATTTCCCGATAGCCGCAGTCTTCGATCAGTCGTACCTTATCGAGCGCGCTCTCCACCAGACCCTCGGGAGTGACGCCGCCGTATTTCCGCACGAGTTCCCGTTCGAGCGAGCCGCTGTTGACACCCACCCGAATCGGCACGTGATGCGCTTTCGCGCAGCGAACGACTGCCTCTATCTTGTCCGGGCCGCCAATGTTCCCGGGATTGATACGGATCTTGTCCGCCCCGTTCTCCATGGCGGCAATCGCCATCCTGTAATCAAAATGAATATCCGCCACCAGCGGAATCGAAATCTTCGCCTTAATCTGACCGACGGCCTCTGCCGCCGCCATATGCGGCACCGTGCAGCGGACGATTTCGCATCCTGCCTCTTCCAGTGCGTGAATCTGCCGCACCGTCGCTTCGACATCCTCTGTCGGCGTATTTGTCATCGACTGAATGGCAACGGGCGCGCCCCCGCCGATGACGCAATCCCCGATCCGGATCTGTTTTGTGTGCTCCCTGATAGTCATAGACCCCTCTTCATAAAAGAAAAGTACACCACTCTTCCCTGAGTTAGTGGTGTAGTTTTTTCAAAAAGTACACCACTAACTCAGGGAAGAGTGGTGTACTTTTGACAGTTGTGTCAGTTTTTACCTAAAAAAGCGCGTGATGTCGTTGAACATCACAAACGCCATGAGTACAAGCAGAGCGGCAATGCCGGCAAGGTGAACGTAGCCTTCCTTTTCGGGGGAGACGGGCTTGCCGCGAATCGCCTCAATAAAAAGGAAGATAAGACGCCCGCCGTCCAGCGCGGGAATGGGCAACAGGTTCATAATGCCGAGATTCACGGTAAGCAAAGTCGCCAGATTTAAGAAAGAAAGGATCGTCACCCAGACGCCGTAGGGTCTTGCCGCATCGTAGGTATCGTCCACGGCCTTGACCATGCCGATGGGGCCGGAGAGATCATCCCTGTGAAATCCGCCGGTGAACATCTGCCGGAGCGATTTCACCGTCGCTTTCACCCAGTAGGTTGTCTCATAGAAGCCGTATTGAAAAGCCTGCAGCGCATTCGTACGAACGAACTCACCGCTTCCGCGCAGGCCGATGAGGTACCTGCCGTCTTCTTCATGGAAGCGGGGTGTAAGCGTTGTCGAATACCGTTTTCCGTCGCGGATATATTCGATGGTCATTTCTTCGCCCCGATTGAACGAAGACGCCATGCTGACCTCCCGGTACAGGTGAATGTGTTCCCCGTTGATTCTGCGAATGGTATCTCCCGCCTTCAGTCCCGCCGCTTCCGCCGCGGAGTTCTCCATAATCTCCTGAATGACGGGCAAATCCGTTCCGGAAAACGCAACGATAATCAGCGCAAAAACAAATCCCAGCAGGAAATTCGCAAACGGCCCCGCAAAAACCGTCGCTATCCGCGCAAACACCGGCGCATTCGGAAAGGCGTGCTCATCCTGCGCGATCATCTCTTTCTCTTCTTCGGTCTCCAGTCCCGTCACGCCGTCATACATACACGCTCCGCCAAACGGCAGCGCGCGAATGCAAAAGTCGGTTTCTCCTCTTCTTTTCTTATACAGAAGCGGCCCCATGCCGATGTCAAACTCGCGCACGCGAATGCCGTTTCTGACCGCAACGGAATAGTGCCCGAACTCATGTCCGATTACAATGACGCTGAATATGATTAAAAAAACCAGAATGCTTACAATCATTTCTTTCTCACAATCTCTCTGGCGAAGGCTTCCGCTTCCAGAATCTCGTCAACATCCGGCATCGCTTTCACATATGGCGCATGCGCGTCCATCGCCATGCGGATTCTGTCATAGATATCCAGGAATCCGATCTGCTCCTTTAAGAAAAGGCGCACCGCCTCTTCGTTCGCCGCGTTAAAAACAGTAGGCATGCTGCCGCCGATCTGCGCCGCTTCATAAGCAAGCGGCAGCCCCTGAAAGGTCTCCGTGTCCGGTTCTTCAAACGTGATGGCGGACGGCGCCGCAAAGTCCGGAAGCAGTGTGCCCCCGTCGGAGGAAGTGCCGCTTCGTCTGTCCGGATAAAACAACGCATACTGAATCGGCAGATGCATATCCGGCGCCGCAAGCTGCGCGATTACCGACCCGTCCGCGTATTCCACCATCGAATGAATGACCGACTGCGGCTGCACGATCACCCGAATCTGTTCTGTTGAAACCCCGAACAGCCAGGACGCCTCGATGACTTCCAGTCCTTTATTCACCAGGCTCGCCGAATCGATGGTGACTTTGGCGCCCATGTCCCAGTTGGGATTCTTCAGCGCATCTTTTGCTTTTTTGTGAAGCAGGTCTTCGCGTTTCAATCCGCGGAACGTCCCACCGGAACAGGTGAGCCAGATCTTCTTCAACCGGTCCTTCGTCTCTCCGTTCAGACATTGAAAGATGGCGCTGTGCTCCGAATCAACCGGCAGAATCTCTACGCCCGCCTCTTCTGCTGCCGGCATAATGAGGTGTCCCGCAGCCACAAGCGTTTCCTTATTGGCCAGCGCAATGGTCTTGCCTTTCCCGATCGCTGCGAGTGTCGGACGAATGCCGATCATACCGACCACCGCTGTAAGGCACAGGTCCGCCTCTTCCATCTCGGCGACAGCAAGCAGGCCTTCCATCCCGGCAAGCACCTGCGTATCCGTATCGCGGATGCGTGTACGCAAGTCGGCCGCCGCCTCGTCATCCCACATACAGGCGATCCGCGGCCTGTGTTCTCGAATCTGCGCTTCCATAAGCGATACATTTTTGCCCGCGGCCAGTCCCGCGATCCGCAGTTCTTCCGGATGCGCCCGCACAATATCAAGGGTCTGGGTTCCGATCGAACCGGTGGATCCGAGCAGTGCGATGCTGTGAACCCTCTTATTTAAAACAGGAGATTCTTTTTCTGTCATTCTCTCTTACTCTCTTACCAACCATGGCACTGACAACGGTTCCCTGTACGGTGTCTCCCGCTTTTACGCCATTTCACAGCATCGGCAACAGCGTCACTGCCAGGTAATAAATCACCGGCGCGATGAAGATAACACTGTCAAACCGGTCCATGATGCCGCCGTGTCCCGGTATGAGATTGCCATAGTCTTTCACGTGATGATTGCGTTTGATGGCGGATGCCGCGAGATCTCCGATCATCGAAAGAATGCTCCCGAAAAACCCGATGATGATAAAGGGGAGGAGTACTCTCTCTTCTTTCGCGCGCAAACTCATGATAAGCCCTGTCACCGTGCAAAGAATCACAGATCCGATTACACCGCCGAGCGCCCCTTCGATTGTTTTCTTCGGACTTAAAACCGGCGCCATCTTATGTCTCCCGAACATCCATCCCGCGAAATACGCGCAGGTATCGCAGATCCATGAGCAAAAGAAAATCAACGCGTAGATGTACATACCGTATCTCAGTTCCCGTGCGAGATAGATATAGGACAAAAACACCGGCCCGTACAGAAAACAGAAAAACGCGAACACCACCTGTGTGATGCTGTAGCGCGGAAAGGTTACGACATAAATCGTCATCTGCGTCAACAGCAGGACAATCAGGATCGACAGGATTGTCCGGGAAATGATGTCGTCCGGAAATGCCTGCGCGCTGTTCGTCTGAAAGTACGTAATCATGGCATAATACGCAACCATCGCGATATAGCCCGCCACCGACAACAGATGCAGTGTTTTTCCCTGTTCTGTTGCACCGGTCGCTTTTAAGAGTTCATCATAGGCGACAACCGCGCATAAAAACAGCACCCCCGCAAGCAGGGGGCCGCCGAAGACGCCGCACAGGACGGCGATAACACCGATGATGGCGCCACTGATCACTCTGCTCCGCATGTTTCTATTGTTCCCCGCTGTCCAGTCCGCCGTAGCGCCTGTCTCTTTGATTGTAGGCGTCGATGGCTCTTTCCAGTTCCGCCTTATCGAAATCCGGCCAGGCAACGTCCGTATAATAAAACTCCGTATAGGCGCATTCCCAGAGAAGGAAGTTTGAAATCCGCTGCTCTTTGCAGGTGCGGATGAGCAGATCCGGATCCGGAATCCCTGCCGTATCGAGATGTGCTGCAATCATTTCTTCGGTGATATCGTCCGCTTTTGTTTCTCCGGACTCTATCCGCTTCGCAAGGTTTCGCACGCCGCGCAGGATCTCGTCCCGTCCGCCGTAGTTGATTGCAATCTGAAAATGAATGCCGGTGTTGTCTTTGGTCGCTTCTTCGAGCACGCGGATCGACGCCTGCAGGTCCTTATCCAGTTTCGTCTTATCACCGATGACGCGGACGGCCACGTTGTTCTTCTCGCATTTTACGAGGCTGGATTCCATGTATCGGCGCAACAGGCTCATGAGCGCTTTCACTTCCATCGCCGGCCTGCTCCAGTTCTCGGTGGAAAAGGCATATACGGTAAGATAGCGGACACCTAAGTGATCCGCATCTTCCAGTATCTGTTCAACCACCTCGGCGCCCTTCTTATGTCCGGCTGTCCGGGGCAGTCCTCTTCTTTTTGCCCAGCGCCCGTTGCCGTCCATAATGATGGCAATATGCGCGGGAATGATCCGATCCTTTTTCATTTCTGAACACATCAGGAGTCCGAATACGACACGGACCTCAGACTGTCATGATCTCCTTTTTCTTTTCTTCGACCATATCGTCAACCTGTTTGATAAACTTGTCGGTCATCTTCTGCAGTTCCTCCTGCAGGTCTTTCTCATCGTCTTCGGAAAGTTCGGAATTCTTGCGCAGTTTCTTGAAGGCATCGTTGCCGTCTCGGCGCGCGTTGCGAATCGTCACCTTGACGGACTCGCCCTTTTTCTGAATATCCTTGGAGAGTTCCGTACGCCTCTCTTCTGTCATTTCGGGAAAGTTCAGGCGAATGACGGAGCCGTCATTCGTCGGAGTGATGCCGACGTCAGACGCCAGAATCGCCTTCTCGATGTCTTTCAGAGATTTTTTGTCCCAGGGAGAGATCTGCAAAACGCGGGCTTCCGGCACCGCGACATTCGCAAGCTGCTGAATCGGCGTCGGCGTGCCGTAATAATCGACTTTGACCTTATCCAGCACATGCGGATTCGCACGTCCGGCACGGACTGCCTGCAGTTCCGTTTTCAGATACTCGATGGTTTTGTTCATCCGCTCTTCATATTCCGCGATTCGTTCGCTTGCCATATTCTGCCTCCCTTACTGTTCCTGTCTTCTGTTTTTTGATTCTATGCACTGACGGTTGTTCCGCGAAACGTCCCGGTCGCCGCCTGCACGATGCTGTCTTTCTCCTTTAGCGCGAAAACACGCATCGGCATGTGATAATCCCGCGCAAGGATCGAAGCCGTCATATCCACCGCCTGCAGATTCTGTGCGATTACCTCTTCGATAGAGATGGTCTCGAAGCGCTTCGCATCCGGATGTACCGCCGGATCCTTGTCGTAAACGCCGTCGATATTCTTCGCAAGCAGAATCCCATCGGCTTCGATTTCGATCGCCCGCAAAACGACACCGGTATCGG
>JAGAHC010000003.1 GCA_017627275.1 Lachnospiraceae bacterium | reverse complement strand
TTTTTGTAATACTCCCGTCCGCGCTGAAGAATCGCAGCTGAGAAGAGATGCTGCCACTGGAGCATGTCAGTCTGCCTCCAGTTTTCTCACCAGCTCATGCAGGGCGTTGGCCCGATGGCTGATGGCGTTCTTTTCCTCCGGGGACAGTTCCGCCGTGGTGCAGCCGCGCTCCGGCAGGATAAACAGCGGGTCATAACCGAAGCCGTTGCTTCCCTTCCGCTCGGTTCCGATCTCTCCGTAAAGGTATCCTTCGGCGGTCAGTTCCCTGCCGTCCGGGTAAACCAGGGCCATGGCGCAGGTATAGTGCGCACGTCTGTCCGCAGCGCCCGAGAGCTTTTCAAGCAGCAGGTCGTTGTTCGCCTCGTCGTCCCCGTGGACGCCCGCAAAGCGTGCGGAATAGATCCCCGGTGCGCCGCCCAGCGCGTCCACGCAGAGCCCGCTGTCATCCGCCAACGCGCAGCAGCCGGAGATCTCCGCGATCTCCCGCGCCTTCTTTAATGCATTCTGCAGGAAGGTCTCTCCGTCTTCCACGGTTTCGTGTTCGATCCCGGCCTCCCGCATGGAGAGAATCTCTCCGAAGTGGTCCCCCAGAATCGCCTTGATCTCGATCAGCTTGTGGGTGTTGTTGCTCGCAATAATCAGCTTCACTGTCTTGTTTCCTCCGATTCAGGCCGTCGCTTCCGGCTTCACAAAGCCCGTGGTCACGCCATGGGCCGCAATCGCCGCGAGGGCATCGTCCATGTCTTTCTCTTTTTCGCTCATATAGTCGGCAAACTCCTTGCCTCCGTGGACAAACACGATGCGGTAATAGTACCAGTTTGCCTGTCCGCAGCACATCCGGCCTCTGGTCTCCTGAACCCGGATAAAGGCCCGGTCAATATAGTCATAAGGGATATATCTTGTCTTCAGGCCGTCGCGGAAATAGACGCCCAGTTCGCCGACACGGAGTCTGTCAAAGACTTTTGCGCTCTCAAAGTCCGCATTAACGTCCGCTGTGTCCACGGTCCCGTTCACGCCTGCAAATTTCTTTTCTGCCATGATGTCTGCCTCCTTTGGGAAAAATATCTTTTCTATAATACATGGAAGTGTCCGAAAAAGCAAGCGGGAACCGGGGCCGCATCCGAAAGGATACATCCGGATTTCTGATGCAGCACATCCCAAATCTGCTTGTTGATTGTCTTTCTGATCGATGATATAATAAGATGTCAATTGAACGGTCCGCTCTTTCGCGGACGGAAAGGAGCTTCCATGCATTGCACACGTAAAGTTCAAGACGACCTGATCTGGGTCGGTGCCGACGACCGCCGTCTTCCCTTCTTTGAGGGTGTTTACGGTGTTCCGGACGGCGTCAGTTATAACTCCTATCTTCTTCTTGATGAAAAAACAGTGCTGTTCGACACCTGCGACAAGGCTGTTTATGAGATTTTCTTCGAAAATGTCGCTTATGCGCTGGGCGGCCGGAAGCTGGATTACCTGCTCATCTCCCACATGGAGCCGGATCATGCCGCTACCATTGAGAGCCTGCTTCTGCGCTATCCCGAAGCCCGCATTCTCTGCAACGCCAAGGTCAAGACCATGCTGGCGCAGTTCTTCCAGCCTGATTTTTCCGACCGCATCGATCTGGTCAAGGAAGGCGACGTCTTCTCCTCCGGCCGTCATGAACTGACCTTCATTATGGCCCCGATGGTTCA
>JAGAHC010000021.1 GCA_017627275.1 Lachnospiraceae bacterium | reverse complement strand
TTTCTCCGCGCAGGATCCGGTGCGCGTTTTTTACGATGTCGCTCTCCTCTTCCTGCCGGAAGATCCGCTCCAGTATGACGGTCGGGAAGGCGTCGGATGCGATCAGGTCTCTTAAGATGCTGCCCGGTCCGACACTCGGGAGCTGATCGACGTCTCCCACGAGAATGAGACGGCATCCGGGGCGCACCGCTTTTAACAGGGCGTGAAACAGGAACATGTCGACCATCGACATTTCGTCCACGATGATGGCGTCCGCTTCTAACGGCGCGTCCTCGTTTCTTTCGTAAAAGAAACCGCTCTTTCCCGCGCCCTCCTCTGTCGGCCGTATGCCGAGCAGCCTGTGCAGCGTCATCGCCTCCTGCCCGGTCAGGGTCTCCATGCGTTTGGCGGCCCGGCCGGTGGGGGCAGCAAGCAGTACCTCCATCTGCGCCTTCCGAAACATCGACAGGATGGTGCGGATGGTCGTTGTCTTGCCCGTTCCCGGTCCGCCGGAAATGAGCAGTACCGTATGCTGTGCCGCAAACTGAAGCGCCTGTTCCTGCATCGCATCCCATTCCAGGTTTTCCTCTGCCGCGGCTTCCCGAAACCGGGTGATCTCGTAGTCCGGCGCAAAGGAGGAAAGCCGAAGGAGGGTCTCCGCGATCTGCCGTTCCCTGGCATAGGATGACGCGGAGTAGATGGCGGAGATCCCTGCCTGTTTTTTCAGGACCAGGATCCTCTCCGTGATCAGGTTCGTCAGTTCGGTCTTTAATAGTTCCTCTCCCCCCCTGATGGAAAGCAGGGCCGCCGTCCTCCGGAGCAGGTCTTCTTCCGGAAGGAAGGAATGCCCTTCCTCCAGGCTTTGGTCGAGCGCGTACAGAAAGGCGCTGCGGATGCGGAATCCGGAATCGGCGCGCACGCCCAGTTTCCCCGCAATGGCGTCCGCCTGCAGAAAGCCGATGCCCTCGATGTCCTCGGCAAGGCGGTAGGGGTTCTCCTGAAGGATCCTGTACAGGTCCATTCCGTATGTCTGATAAATGCGGACGGCCTGCTTGTTGGTGATGTCATACTGCTGCATGAAGAGCAGCGCATCCCTCTCTTCCGCGTTTTCCTGAAACTGCGCCGCAACAGAGCGCGCCATCCGTTCGCTGATCCCTTTTACTTCCGCAAGACGCTCCGGCTCCTCTGACAGGATCCGCATCACGTCGTCCCCGAAGTATTTGACGATCCGCTCCGCCAGCGTCTCTCCGATCCCCTTCACGGCGCCGGAGGACAGATAGCGAAACACAGCCCCCGCATCCTGCGGTGCGAGCACCCGGTATTCTTCGATCTTCAGTTGTTCTCCATAGATGGGGTGGGTCTCGATCTTTCCGGAAACGAGGCAGCTCTCTCCCTCGTGAATGGGGCCCGGATACCCGGTGCAGCCGATGGTCTCTCCGTCTGAGAGGATCTCGAAGACCGTGTATCCGTTCTCCTCGTTCCGGTATATGATGTGCGTCACATACCCTTGTTTGTCTTCCATGTTCAGGCTTCCATAAAGCCCTGTTCAGAAATGATCTCTACGAATTTTCCCGTACCGATGGCAACGGCCATCATGGTGTCTTCCGCCGTCACGGCATTGATCCCGGTCCTGTCGGTGATCAGGTCTTCCAGTCCCTGTAAAAGCGCGCCGCCGCCCGTTAAGACGATCCCGCGGTCGGCAATGTCGGCCGCCAGTTCCGGCGGTGTTCTTTCCAGCACGCTGTGGATGGCTTCCACGATCTGGTTGCACGGTTCCTTCAGCGCTTCCATCGTATCTTCGGTCGTCGCCTGCACGGTCTTGGGCAGGCCCGTCACCAGGTCTCTGCCTCTGACATCCATCGTCTCCGTTTCCGGTCTCGGATAGCAGCAGCCGATCCGGATCTTGATGTCTTCCGCCGTTCTTTCTCCGACCAGCAGGTTGTATTTTTTACGCATGAAGCGGACGATCGCGTCGTCGAAGTCGTCTCCCGCGATCTTGATGGACGTGCTGACCACGGTGCTGCCGAGCGAGATCACGGCGATGTCGGTCGTGCCGCCGCCGATGTCGACCACCATGTTGCCGCAGGGCTTGAAGATATCGATGCCCGCGCCGATGGCTGCCGCGATCGGTTCTTCAATGATGTAGACCTCTCTCGCGCCGGCCTGGAAGGTCGCGTCTTCGACCGCCTTCTTTTCGACTTCCGTCACGCCGCTCGGTACGCAGACCGCGATGCGGGGCTTGCGGAAGGTCCGCTTTCCGACCGCCTTCTGGATGAAGTACTTCATCATCTTTTCGGTCACGGTATAGTCGGAGATGACACCCTGTCTCAAAGGCCTTACCGCGACGATATTGCCGGGCGTTCTCCCGAGCATCAGCCGCGCGTCTTCCCCGATCGCCTTGATCTTGTTGGTCTCTCTGTCGAACGCGACGACCGAGGGCTCTTTTAAAACGACCCCTCTGCCTCTGATATAAACGAGCACGCTCGCCGTGCCCAGATCAATGCCGATATCCGAATATTGCATGTTTCCTCCGTGCGATCCAACACTTACAGCGCTCCGAAACGGAGCCCAGAATATTATAGTATAGATGGGAAATCAGGACAAGAACGGCCCTTACGGCAGGCGCTCGGAAACCACCACATAGTTGCCGAAGGCTTCTTTTTCGTATTCCTCTTCCGGATACTGGTGCTGCGCTTCTTCGTCCTTATACAGGATGAGGACGGTGTTTTTCAGATCCGCGGGCAGCTCATCGATGCCGAAGGTGTAACGCCCGAACCGGTCGGCGACATAGAATTCGCCGGCCGCCAGTCTGTACTGCGCCGTCTGCAGCACTTCTTCCGGCGGCTCCTTTGCCGCATACATCGCCAGCATGAAGGGCGAGCTTAAACGCTCGTAGGTGGACAGCACTTCCTTGTCCTCTTCCTCCGCGATCTCCGTCGCTCTTACGACCGCTTCGCTGTATCCCGGCATAAAGTATTCTTCCGTCTGCCGCGCATAGTCGTCGCCGAAGTAGTCTCTCGCAAACCACAGCCCCGCAGCCAGAAAGAGAAGCACACAGCCCGCGCACAAAACCGTGCCTGCCGCGCGCGCGATGCCGCCGCTGTTTCCGATGCGCGTAAGGAAAAGTTCCCACCCCTTTGCCTGAAAGAAGGCCATCGGGATGAGGAACATGATCATCCGGTTGACGTTTGGTTCGATGAACAGAGAGAACAAAAAGATGCAGACAAAGAGCAGCAGCATCATAACTTCCGCGATGCGGCTTCTTTCTTCTTCCGCTCTCTGCGCCGTCGTTTGCTTCTTTCTTTTATTGCGTCCGCAGGCATGGGAAAGCGCCGCAAACAGTCCCGTCAAAAAGAAGGGGAAGGTAAAACGATACATCTGCGCATACCCCGGCAGGACCGTCGATGCCAGTTCTCCCTTTTCCATTCCGACGGTCAGGAAGATCGCCAGATACTTCAGGTTTTCCAGCATCTTTCCCGGAAGCGCGCTGTCGAAGGGATAAAAGGTCTTGCGGAACACCAGGAGTTTCTGCATCGAGAAAAACGGAAGCTGCAGGTGTTCCATCCCCAGATAGTTATAGGCGTAAAAGAACAGCAGCGGGATCGAAACGATGAGAAAGGCCGCCACACAGAACACGACCTGCATAAGGCTCACCTTTCGCGTGCACAGAAGGTACACCGCGAACAGGAGCAGAAACGCCGGCACCACAAAGGTCGTCGTCCCGTACGCGTACAGGCAGAGCGCTCCCGCTGCGGCGCCCAGGAAAAGCAGCAGTTTCTTCTTGTGAACGACACCGGCAAAGAGGAGCAGCAGCATCAGCGACTCCCAGAACGGCACCGTATTGGAGTCCAGCGCCCAGCGCGAAAAGATGACATGCCACGGGCACAGCGCCGTCACCGCCGCCGTGATCAGGGCCATGCGTTTTCCGTCGGAAAGACCTGTCAGAGAAGACAGCATAAGGACCGTGAGCGCCCCAAACAGCGCCGGCAGAACGCGCACCGTAAGCGGGCCGGTTCCGAGAATGGCCGTCGGCAGCATGGTGAGGTACACCATCAGCGGACTTCCGCCCCCCGAGCCGAAGGTGATCGGATACACCGGCCACGGATTGCCGTAGCGGTCGATCCCGTAGTGCAGGAGCGACCATGCCTCATAGCCGATGGACGCTTCGTCCTGCTGCAGCCCGTACGGCACCGCCCCCAGCTTGTAAAACCGCAGAAGGACCGCCGCCGCTAAAAAAAAGACGAGCAGAAGATCCACAGTCCAACTGTTCTCTCCTGCCGGTAAAAGCCGATGATTCTCTTTTTTGCGCGGGCGGACGGACAGCGTCCACAGGGCGGCAAGCACAAAGGCCGCCGTGCCCGCGAGGTTGATATATGTAATCATACTTTAAAAATCAAAGGACTCGGAAGGCATTCACCGCATCGGCAACCGCCTGCTGTTCCTCTTTCGTCATGCCGGCATACAGCGGAAGAGACAGGACCTCCTTCGCGTACTGTTCCGTCACCGGGTAGGATCCTTCTTTCTTCCCCAGATACGCGTAGGCTTCCGAAAGATGCGGCGGAATCGGATAATGGATCAGGGTGCCGACCCCCTTTTCTTCCAGACAGGTGCGGAGCGCGTCTCTGTGCTGCGGGACGCGGAGCACGTATTGATGCCAGACGCTCTCGCTTCCTTCGCGGACCTCCGGCTTTATCACCAGCGGATTGTCGATGTGTTCTTCGTAAAACGCCGCCTGCTTTTTCCGCTCTTCATTCAGTTCCGGCAGATGGCCGAGGCGCACGCGCAGTAGTCCTGCCTGCAGCTCATCCAGTCTGGAATTCGCGCCGACCACCTTGTTGTAGTAGCGCTTCTCGCTTCCGTAATTCCTGAAGACACGGAAGGCTTCCGCCAGGTCATCCCGGTCGGTCGTTACGGCGCCGGCATCGCCGAAGGCGCCGAGGTTCTTGGAAGGGTAGAAGGACCAGCAGCCGACATCGCCGAAACTCCCCGTCATCCTGCCTTCCCATCTGGCGCCATGCGACTGCGCGCAGTCTTCCACCAGGAGGAGTCCGTGTCTGTCGCAGATCTCTCTTACCTTCGACATCTGTGCCGCCTGTCCGTACAGGTGCACCACGAGCACTGCCTTTGTTTTGTCCGTGATCTTCTCTTCGATCTTCTCCGCATCAATCTGGTAGTACCGGTCCGGTTCGACAAATACCGGTGTGGCGCCGTTCATGGTGATCCCCATGACGCTGGCGATGTAGGTATTTCCCTGCACGATGACTTCATCTCCCGGTCCAATCCCGAGTACGCGGAACGTGATCCAGAGCGCATCCAGACCGTTTGCCAGTCCGACGCAATGCTTCGTCCCGATATAAGAAGCATATTCCTGCTCGAAATTCTTAACTTCCTCTCCCAGCACATACCAGCCGGAGCGGAGCACGGAAAGCGCTTTCTCCTCGTATTCTTTCTGATGTTCCTGAAACCCTCTGTCCAGTCTGCTCTGCGGGATCTTATCCAATCTGTTTCCTCATTTCTTCACTTCCGAAACTGCCGCCATGCACCTCGTCAATGATGAAGGGCGATCTGTTTCTGGATTCTTCCAGCGTTCTCCAGATGTATTCTCCCAGAATCCCCAGGTTAAAGAGCACCAGGCCGAATCCCAGAAGGATGATGGACATGAGTGACGCATAGCCGACGATGGGTGTGCCGACCGTCACCTTTTCTACGATCACGCCGACGACGCCGATCACGGAAAGGAGCAGGAAGATCGCTCCGAAATAACTCATCATGCGTACCGGCAGATACGTAAAGCTCATGAGAGAGTCCATCACGAGTTTGACTTTTTTGGCAAAGGTCCAGCGGGATTCTCCGACCGTCCGGTCCAGCCTGTGGAAGTACACCATCTCCGGCCGGAATCCGGTCCACATGACCTGGAGTGTGAGCGAGGAATTCTTCTCCGCCATGCGCTCGATCTCGTTGATCACCTGTCTGTCCAGGAGATAGCAGTCGCACCCTCCGGGCGGCATGTCGCGGTTGATGGTCGCGCGGACCAGTTTGTAGTAGAGTCCCGCGAAAAACTTTTTCAGGGCGCCTTCGTCGCGCTCGCCGCGCACGGCAAGGACAACCTTGTGACCCTCTTTCCATTTATCGTACAGCTCCGTGATCAGCGTGGAGCTTTCCTGCAGATCCGCCTGCTTCGTGACGGCACAGTCTCCGGTGCAGATTGACAGCCCTGCCAGAAGCGCCGCATGTTCTCCGAAATTCCGGGACAGGCGCACACAGACAACATTCCCGTCCTTTTCGCGGATGCGGTTCATGATCTCCCAGGAGTCGTCTCCGGAGCCGTCGTCCACAAAGACGATCTCATAGTCTCCCAGCGCAGGCAGGATCTTCTCCTGCATGTCTGCGTACAGCATCTCCAGCGTATCGGCATTGTAATAGACGGGAATGACAATAGAAATCTTACTCATTGGAATGGTTTACTTCCTGTAAATACGCATCGTAATCCCGGATGTATTCGGTCTCGTCGAAATGTTCGCTGCACAGGACCAGCAGCACCGAATCCGGAGAGAAATCGTACATTTCCTTCCACACCATGGTGTCCAGGAACAGGCCCATGCGGGGCTTGTTCAGCTCGATGATCTCCTTTTTCCTGCCGTCGTCCACCAGAACCTTGCTCGTCCCGGCAACGTTGATCAGGACAAACTGCGTTTTGCGGTTGGCATGCTGCCCGCGGACGATGTCCCCGTCGGAACCGTAAATGTAAAAAACGCGCTTGATGTCAAAGGGGATATCCAGACCCTCTCCCTCTGCCACGACAAGATTGCCCTTTTCATCTCCGTATTCTTTTAATTCCAGGATCCTGTAATTCATACTGTGATATTATACCATGTTTGTGGAAAGGAACCAGTTTCCTCAGGGATAGTGGTTCCTTTTATTTTGCGTTTCGCAGCATCTTGTCCACGTAGTACCCGGTGTAGGAGTCGTGGCGTTTTGCGATCTCCTCGGGCGTCCCTTCCGCAATCACGGTGCCGCCTTCGTCGCCGCCTTCCGGGCCGATGTCGATGATGTAGTCCGCGGTCTTGATGACATCCAGGTTGTGCTCGATGACCACCACGGTGTTGCCGCCCTCCACGAGGGTGTGCAGGATCCTGATCAGCTTGTTGACGTCTTCAAAGTGCAGACCGGTCGTCGGTTCGTCCAGGATGTAGATGGTGCGTCCGGTGCTTCTGCGGGAGAGTTCCGTGGCAAGTTTGATGCGCTGCGCCTCACCGCCGGAAAGCTCCGTGGAAGGCTGGCCGAGCTTGATATATCCCAGTCCCACGTCATACAGCGTCTGGATCTTGTCCCGGATGCGGGGGACGTTTTCGAAGAATTTCACGGCATCCTCGACCGTCATGTCGAGGATGTCAAAGATGCTCTTCCCCTTGTATTTGACTTCCAGCGTCTCGCGGTTGTAGCGCTTGCCGTGGCAGACTTCGCACGGCACATACACGTCCGGCAGGAAGTGCATCTCGATCTTGATGATGCCATCGCCGCTGCAGGCTTCGCACCGGCCGCCCTTGACGTTGAAGGAGAATCTCCCCTTGCTGTAGCCTCTCATCTTGGCGTCCTGCGTCCCCGCGAACAGATCGCGGATCAGGTCGAAGACGCCGGTGTAGGTCGCCGGATTGGAGCGGGGGGTCCTGCCGATGGGCGACTGGTCGATGTTGATGACCTTGTCCAGCTGTTCCATCCCGAGGATGTCCTTGTGCGCCCCCGGGATGATGCGCGCGTGATTCAGGTCTCTGGCCAGGCGCTTGTAAAGGACTTCGTTGACAAGGGAACTCTTGCCGGAGCCGGATACTCCGGTCACGGCCGTCATGATGCCGAGCGGGATATCGACATCGATGTGTTTTAAGTTATTCACGGCCGCACCCTTGATGGACAGCTTGCCGGTCGGTTTCTTCCTGACCTTCGGCACTTCGATCCTGCGCTTGCCGGAAAGATACTGGCCGGTGATCGATTCCTTCACCTTCATGATCTGCGCAGCCGTGCCTTCGGCGATGACATTGCCGCCGTGGATGCCGGCGCCCGGCCCGATGTCGACGATGTAATCGGCCGCGCGCATCGTATCCTCGTCATGCTCCACGACGATGACCGTATTCCACATGTCGCGGAGGTTCTTCAGCGTCCGCAGGAGCTTGTCGTTGTCTCTCTGATGCAGACCGATAGAGGGTTCGTCCAGAATATAGCACACGCCGACGAGCCCCGACCCGATCTGGGTCGCCAGGCGGATGCGCTGCGCCTCTCCGCCGGACAGCGATCCCGTCGCGCGGGAAAGCGTCAGGTAGTCAAGACCGACGTTGATCAGGAATTCCACCCTGGCCCGGATCTCTTTCAGGACCTGCCTGCCGATGAACTCCTGGGTCTTTGTCAGCTTCATCTCCTGCAAAAACGCATGCAGGGCGCGGATGGACATGCAGGTCATGTCGTAGATGTTCACCCCGCTGACCGTGACCGCTAACGACTCCGGTTTCAGACGTTTCCCGCCGCAGGCCTTGCAGGGCGTGATCTCCATGAACTCTTCGTACTGCTGTTTCTGATTCTCCGAAAACGTCTCCCGGTAGCGCCGCTCGGTATTCTGGATCAGTCCTTCGAACGTCACCGGATAGACGCCGCTCCCGCGCTGTCCGGTGTAGTGCACATCGACGCTTGTCTCCGTTCCGTACATCAGCAGGTCCTGCACCTTCTCCGGCAGGTCTTCATAGGGCGTGTCCAAATCGAACTTAAACTTTTTGCACAAAGCCAGCAGCAGGGCATTGGTGAAGCTCCCGCTCTGCATGCAGCTCTGCCACCCCAGCACCGCGATCGCGCCCTCGTTGATGGAGAGCTTCGGATTCGGCACGATGAGGGCAGGGTCGAATTCCATCTTGTAACCGATGCCTGCGCACTCCGGGCAGGCACCGAAGGGATTGTTGAACGAAAAGCTCCGCGGTTCGATCTCCGGAATGCTGATGCCGCAGTCCGGGCAGGCAAAGCTCTGTGAAAACTGCAGGATGTTCTGATCCGCTGTCCGGGCCCTGCCGACCTGTTTTCCCGTGGACTTCGCGGCAGGGGACGCCTCGTCCCTGTCCCGGTCCACGATCTCCACCTGGAGCAGCCCTTCCGTCAAGGCCAGCGCGTTTTCGATCGAGTCCGTCAGTCTTCTCGCGATATCGTCGCGTACGACCAGGCGGTCGATGACGATCTCGATGTCGTGCTTGATGTTCTTGTCGAGCGCAATCTCTTCCGACAGATCATGCAGGATGCCGTCGATCCGCACGCGGACATAGCCCGCCCGCTGCGCGCGCTCAAGCACCTTTTCATGCCGTCCCTTCTTCCCGCGCACCACGGGCGCCAGGATCTGAATGCGGCTGCCTTCCGGAAGGGATAGCACCTGGTCGACCATCTGGTCCACGGTCTGTCTGGCGATCTCCTTGCCGCAGTTCGGACAGTGCGGGATCCCGATGCGGGCATACAGGAGGCGGAAGTAATCGTAGATCTCCGTCACCGTTCCCACGGTGGAACGCGGGTTGCGGTTGGTCGATTTCTGGTCGATGGAAATGGCGGGCGACAGACCTTCGATGTTGTCGACGTCCGGCTTTTCCATCTGCCCGAGGAACTGCCTGGCGTAAGAAGAAAGCGACTCCATGTAGCGGCGCTGTCCCTCGGCGTAGATCGTGTCAAAGGCAAGCGAGGACTTGCCGGAACCGGAAAGCCCTGTCAGCACCACCAGCTGATTTCTCGGCACCGTCAGGTTGATGTCTTTCAGATTGTGCTCCCTGGCGCCGGTGATGCGGATGCAATCGCTCTTGTCGATCTTGAGCCTCCGCTTTTCATCCGCCGCCAGCTGCTTCTGCGCGTTCTTCTCTCCCTCCCGGAGGGAAGGCCAGTAGTCTTTTTTCTGTATCTTCTTAACTGCCATGTTTTCTCCTATTGTCCGCGGGTCAGTTCCCGTTCATGCTTCTTCAGATCCACCATTTTGTCACGCAGCTCTGCCGCCGCTTCGAAGTTCAAGTCGGCTGCCGCGCGGCGCATCTTCTTTTCGACCTCATCGATCAGCTTCCGTAGTTCCGTCAGGTCCATGGACTCCGGATCCTTCTCGAACCGCACCGCTTCCTTGCTGATCTCCTTCGAGATCGCGATCAGGTCGCGCACCTTCTTTTTGATGGACTGCGGCGTGATGCCGTGTTCCTTATTATAAGCCTCCTGCACGCCGCGTCTTCTGTTGGTCTCATCGATGGCGCGCCGCATGGAATCGGTGATCGTATCGGCGTACATGATGACATGCCCCTCCGCGTTGCGGGCCGCGCGGCCGATGGTCTGGATGAGCGACGTTTCGCTGCGAAGGAAACCTTCCTTGTCCGCGTCCAGGATCACCACCAGCGAGATCTCCGGGATGTCCAGTCCTTCTCGCAAAAGATTGATCCCGACCAGGACGTCGAACACGTCCAGCCGCATGTCGCGGATGATCTCCGCTCTTTCCAGGGTATCGATGTCCGAATGCAGGTAGCGTACGCGGATGCCCGCTTCGTGCAGATAGTCCGTCAGATCCTCCGCCATCTTTTTGGTGAGCGTCGTGATCAGGACTTTGTTTTTTTTCTTGACTTCCGTCCGGATCTCCCCGATGAGGTCGTCGATCTGTCCCTTGACCGGGCGCACGTCGATCCGCGGATCAAGCAGCCCCGTCGGCCGGATGATCTGCTCCGTCCTTAGAAGTTCATGCTCCGCCTCGTACGAGCCCGGTGTCGCAGACACGAACAGCATCTGGTTGATGTGCCCTTCAAACTCCGTGAAGTTTAACGGCCGGTTGTCGAGCGCGGAAGGAAGGCGGAATCCGTAATCCACCAGCATCTGTTTGCGCGACCGGTCCCCGTTGTACATGCCGCCGACCTGAGGAATCGTCATATGCGATTCGTCGATGATGATCAGAAAATCGTCCGGGAAGAAGTCAAGCAGCGTAAGCGGCGGTTCTCCTTCCTTTCGGAACTCCAGGTGTCTGGAATAGTTCTCGATGCCGGAGCAGAATCCCGTCTCCCGCATCATCTCGACATCAAAGTTCGTGCGCTCCGCGATCCGCTGCGCCTCGATCAGCTTGTCTTCTCCCTTGAAAAAGCGGATCCTCTCTGTCAGCTCCGCCTCGATGTTGTTGCAGGCAAGATTGATCTTCTCCTGCGGGACCACATAGTGGGAGGCCGGGTAGATCATGACATGGGAAAGCTCCGCATGGACCTTCCCGGTAAGCATCTCCACCTCGCTGATGCGGTCGATCTCGTCTCCGAAGAATTCCACGCGGATCAGGTACTCGCTTCCCTGCGCGGGGTAGATCTCCACCGTGTCTCCGCGCACGCGGAAGTTGCACCGCTCCGGCGCCGCGTCGTTCCTGGTGTACTGGATCGCGATCAGGTCGCGGAGCACCGTGTCCCGGTCCTTTTGCATGCCGGGCCGTAAGGAAATCGACATGCCCTTGAATTCATCCGGGCTTCCCAGACCGTAGATGCAGGAAACGGAAGCCACGACAACGACATCCCGCCGTTCCGCAAGGGAAGCCGTGGCGGAAAGTCTGAGTTTTTCGATCTCATCATTGATGGCCGAGTCTTTGGCGATATAGGTATCCGACGAAGGCACATAGGCTTCCGGCTGATAGTAATCGTAGTAGCTGACGAAGTATTCCACCGCATTCTCCGGAAAGAATTCCTTCATTTCTCCGTAAAGCTGCCCGGCGAGCGTCTTGTTGTGGCTGATGATGAGCGTCGGCTTCTGCATCGCCTCGATCACGTTGGCCATCGTAAACGTCTTGCCGGAGCCGGTGACGCCGACCAGTGTCTCGAACTGGTTGCCGGCTTTTAATCCTTCGACCAGCGCTGCAATCGCCTGCGGCTGGTCGCCCGTCGGCTTGTATTCCGAAGTCAGTTTGAATTCCATCGCTGTTCCTTCTCACACACAGTCTGAAGTATGCCGTCTATACGCGGCCGTCCTGTTATTGTACTCTACTTCTTCCCAAATTTCGCCCTATTATTATAGAACATATGTTCCCATTCGTCCAGTTTGCCGATCGTTCCGATTTCTTTGGCATTTTAAAGGCCGGTAGTGTATACTGGCAGACATGGAAGAAAACAAGACTATGAAAAAACCTTTTTTTACCGGAAGAGACGCGGTCACGCTCCTGGTCCTGACAGCGGCTTCTTTTCTCGCCGCCTTCAACACCAAGACCTTTGTCTACGCCGGCGAACTGGCGCCCGGCGGGCTCACGGGTATCACGATCTTTATTCAGACACTGACGCAGACGTTTTTTAATGTCAAACTGCCGTTTGCGCCCATCAACCTGGTGTTGAACTCTCTCCCGATCTATCTGGCCGTCCGTTATCTCGGCAAGAAGTTTACAATCTTCTCGGTCTATGTCGTCATCCTGACTTCCGTCCTGGTCGACATCCTGCCGTCCTTTGCCATCACCTATGATATGCTCCTGATCAGCGTATTCGGCGGCATCCTTGCCGGGATCGCGGGTTCGATGTGCCTGTGGCGGGACGCTACCGGCGGCGGCACGGACTTCATCGCCATGTATCTGTCGGTCACGAAAGGGATCGATGCCTTCAACATCATCTTCGGCGTAAACGTCGTGATCCTGTGCCTGTACGGTGTGCTCTTCGGCTGGGACAAGGCGCTGTATTCCATCATCTATCAATACGTCTATACGCAGGTGGTCCATCACCTGTTTCGCAAATATCAGCAGGAAACGCTCTTCATCATTACGGATAAGCCGGGTGAGATCGCAGGGGCGATACATGAGATCACGCACCACGGAGCCACGATCTTAAACGGTACCGGTGCCTATAAGAAAAAGCAGACCGATATCCTCTATTCGATCGTGTCCCGCGGGGAAGTCAGACAGGTCATGGCCGTGATCCAGAAGATCGACCCGGACGCGTTCGTGAACGCCATCCGGACCGAGGAACTCAAGGGCCGCTTCTACCAGAAACCGATGGAATAAAAAAGAGGAACCACTTTCCTCAGGGAAAGTGGTTCCCTCATAAAGCAGATAGAGAGGAACCACTATCCCTGAGGAAAGTGGTTCCTTTTTTCAAGCTGTTTACGGTTTTGCTTTGCCGCAATTAGAGCAGAAGTTTCCGTTGTTGCCCTCCTGGCCGCATTCCGGGCACTTCCAGGCGACCGGTTTTGCCTCGCCGCAGCTGCCGCAGAAATTACCGGTGTTGCCTTCCGCGCCGCACTTGGGGCATTTCCACGCGACCGGCTTCGGTGAGCCGCATCCGCCGCAGAAGTTGCCGGTGTTGCCTTCCTGGCCGCACTTCGCGCACTTCCAGGCGCCGGCTGCCTGCATCTGTACCGCACCGCCGTCTGCTGCCGCCTGCTGTGCCGCGCCCTGCTGGAACAGGCCCTGGATGGTGGAGCCGCCCGCCTGGCTTGCCATGTTCATGCCGGCAAATGCCATCATGGCGCCGTTCTCGTTGGAGGCTGCCGCTTCCATCGCGGAGGCCGTTGCGCCGGTCATGAGGCCTGCTGCCATGTTCGGGTTCTTGCCAAGGGCCGCTGCCTGCTGCAGATCCTTGATGGCCTTCTCGTCTTCTTCGGACGCCGTCACGCTGGAGACGCCGAACTTCGTGATGCGGATGCCGTACTGCGCACCCCAGGTGTCGCTTAAGACTTCGTTCAGTTCTTTCGCGATGTCATCGGCATATCCCGGCAGCTGGCTGTAGCGAACGCCTCTCTCGGAGATCTTGGCAAACGCCGGCTGCAGCGCCGTCAGGAGTTCGCTCTTTAACTGGCTGTCCAGCTGGTCTCTCTTGTAAACGTCCGTGACATTGCCCGCGATATGTTTATAGAAAAGGATCGGGTCTTCGATCTTGTAGGCATATTCTCCGAAGCATTTGATGGAGATCAGTCTGTCCAGTCCGATCGAAGGTTCCACCGCCTGGAACGGAACGGGATTCGCCGTGCCGTACTTGTTGCCGATGATATCCTTGATGTTGAAGTAATAGACTCTCTGATCTCTGCCGGTGTCGCCGCCGAATCCCACACGGCGTCCGAACACCTTAAAGCTCTCGAGGATCCCCTTGCCCAGGCCTCCGTAGAAAATGGAAGGTTCCTTGGACGTGTCATAGGTGAACTCGCCGGCTTCCGCGCAGACTTCCGCGATGGCGCCCTGGTCCACGATGATCATGCACTGTCCTTCATTCACGGCAATGACCGAGCCGTTGGAAATGATGTTGTCACTTCCCTTGGCATTGACGCTTCTTCCGCCCTTGCTGTGAACGCCCTTGACCATCAAGGTGTCGGCGTCCATCGAATCGCAATAGAAATACTCTCTCCACTGATCTGCAAGAACACCACTCGCCGATCCGAGCGCAGCTGCTATTAATCCCATTTTCTTTCTCCCTTCTGTATCCTGTTCGGTACTGCTTTTTTGAAAACTGTTTTGTGCTTTTTATTTTACAACCTTTTGTTTTTCCGTTCTATAGCAGGATCTCAATCCGCTTTCAGGCCGTCCGTCGACGTGTCATTGTCGTGATCCGAAAAAGAAAGATCCGGATTGCGGCTGCCTTCCGTCTGGAGATCCGTGGGTTCCAGCCACTGCATGGCAAGCTCGTCCTTGCTTGACTCGAAGGAACGGATGTAGGAATACCTGCGGATCAGGAAAATGGCGCCGATCGACAGGACGGCGACCAGGTCCTCCAGCGCGGACGTCTCGGTCACGACCATATGCCTCGCGATCGCGAAGGCCATGACCTCCAGCACCGAACTGGGCGTGTGCTTGATCAGCATCTTGACGAACTCGATACCGATGACAAGATCCAGGAGCTGCCGCAAAAAATGGCGGAAGCCTTCGTCCGCTCCGCTTATAAGAAGCTGCGGGATCTCTTTTAAGATGGGAATCAGACAGACAGCAAGCGCCACGACGACGATGAGTGCCAGCAGGATCTCCGCGAGATCCAGCAGATGCTCAAAGCGCATGACCATCCGAAATACTTTTTCCTTCTGTTTTCTCAGTCTCTGCATACTTCCTCCCTTTTTCTCAATCCATACAGAGGCTTCAAAACCAGTATAGCATGCGTTATTCCCGTTTGTGTGTATTTATTCGGAAACAGGGCCCGGCAGAAATCCGTCGGAAAGGTCCTCTCCCAAAAGACGGATGTCGGCCGGAAAGGGCGATGAGGGGAAGGCCACATAGCCGGTTCCCGCCCCGTTTGCGTGATAGAAGGTCTCACCGTCGATCTCATAGGAAACACAGGGTGCATCCACGTAGTCCTTCTGCAGGAGAAGAAACGCGCTGCCGTCCTGCGGAAATGTCCGGATGCATTCTCCGGTAAACAGAATGCCCTTTCCGAGGAGGAAGAAAAGGAGACCCGCGCAGAATACGGCCTTTTGGTGTCTTCCGAAAAGCCGGCAAAGAAAGGCTGCCGTCAGGGCCGCCGCCGTATAAACATACACACAGCCGTACCGCATCAGAGGCGCCGCACGGAACCAGAAAAGGGTGCCCGCAAGAACGACGGCAGACAGGAATATCTCCTTTCCGGAGAGCATCGGTGTCACGCCCGGATGTGTCATTCGGGAATCTTTCTTTCCCGCGAACACAAACAGCCGATATAGGAGGTATCCCAGAAACAGACCGGCCCCTGCGATCGTAAGAAGGAGCGCCGCCTGATCGATCCGGCTCTGAGAGAAGAACCAGTCGCCCGCCCATTCGGAGAGCGGCGCGTCATACCGGTACACATCCGTGTAACCGCGCCCCCAGACCATGATCTCTCTCTGGTCGCTGAGCGCATAGCCGGGGTCGATCTTCCAGGGAACGGAAAAGAGGTCGATCGCCGGATAGGGATACAGGAGGTACCCGGTCAAAAGAACGTTCCGGATCAGAAAGGGAAGCCCGATGAATAAGCCGCTGCCCGCAAACGACAAAAACGTTCTGGCGACCGGAAGTTGTTTCTCCCGGAAAAGGAAACAGACCGGCACGCACAATAAAAGCGCAAGCGGCGCGGCGGACAGTTTCACGGTCGCGCACCATACCGTAAGAATCCCGAGGATCCCGAAGGAAAACACATCGTCTTCTTCCGTCTCCAACGCACGAATCAGAAGATAAAACGCCGTGCAGACCATGAAGTAATCCGATGCCGGGGAAACCATTTCGTCATAAATGTTCAGAAGATAATAGATGCCAGCTGCGCGCACGAAGTCGGCCGCTCTTACGGAAGACGCTTTGCCAAAGGCACGAAATACCTTCAGGCATTCGAGCATCAAAAGCAGCGCACAGAACCCTGCCACTGCATGGAAGGATCTTCCCGTAAGCCACGAGAAGGAAAACAGCGCCGACAGGGCAAAAGACGCGCTGTTGTATCCGAAGCGGTTGTGCAAAAGCGCCAGTCCTTTCACGCTCCCAAACGACTCGATCCAGTGAATGCTCTGCGCATGATAGAGCGTCGTGTCGGTATGAATGTAGCCGCGCGCCGTTCCGTAGGCATAGAACGCGATGACAACGCACACAAGGATCTTTCCCTTCGCGGGGATCTTCTTCATCCTCTCCCGAAAAGACCCGGTCACCTCTCCCGCATTCCTTAAAAACAGAACGGAAAGGATCGTCAGGATCAGATACAGAAAAAACGCACCGGCGCCGACCCCGTGGAACAGGCTGAACCATTGCGCATAGACCCCTGCTGCCATCATTCCCGTCTCACAAAACAGGATCGCGTCAAAGGAGGGCGTCTTCTTTACTCCAACAAAACGGCGCAGCAAAACAACTGCGCCTCTTCCCGTAAAATACGTTGTGAAAAATAAAATTCCGAAAATCAGAAGGACCGAGATCATATCCTATTTCATCTTTTCCTGCAGCACTTCGATGGCTTTGTCCAGCTGGGTGTCCGTTTCGTCTTCCTCGTACGCTTCCTCGTCCAGCTCCGCGATCACGTCCGGCGTGATGCCCACCTGATCGATGTTGCGGCCGCCCCTCGTAAAGTAGTTGGCCACCGTCAGCTTGACCGCCGTCCCGTCTCCGAAGGGGAAGATCGTCTGCATGACGCCTTTTCCGTAGGTCTGCGTGCCGACAAGCGTTCCGACCTCCGCGTCCTGCACGGCGCCGGCGAGGATCTCCGACGCGCTGGCGGAATACTCGTTGACCAGCACGACTAGCGGCAGATCAAAGTCCGTCCCGTCACAGGTGTACTCCGTGCGGCTCCCGTCCTGATGCTCCACGTAGAATACCAGTCCCTTCGGCAACAGGAGACCAGCGATCTCCGTGACCGTGGAAACATTGCCGCCCAGGTTGTAGCGCAGATCCAGGATGATGCCCTCCGCGCCCTTTTCCAGAAGATCGTTCAGGTGCGTCTTAAACTGTTCCGTGGAGACGATGTCAAACTCCGTGAGCTCGATGTATCCGATGTTGCCTTCCTTCATCTCCGAATACACCGTCTGGCTCTCGATCCGGGCGCGCCTCACGGTAAACTCCGGATATTCCGACTCTTTTTCCCGGTAGACCGTTAGCTGCACCGTGGTGCCTTCTTCTCCCTTGATGCGCGACACCACTTCGTCCAGCGAAAGACCGATCGCGTTTTCTCCGTCGACCTTGAAGATCACGTCCCCGGGAAGGAGGCCCGCTTCTTCCGCCGGCGATTCCCGGATGACGCCGGTGACCACCGTCGCCTGGTCTTCCTCCCGCAACATGACGTAGCAGCCGATCCCGTAGTACTCGCCGGTCGTCTCCTCATTCAGTTCGCGGTATTCCTTTTCATTGTAATAAGCCGAGTACGGATCACCGATCGCTTCGACAAGACCCTTGTACATGCCGTCTTCTTTCTGCGCGGTGGTGATCTCCTCCGCATGATAGTAGTGGTTGTGGATATACTCTTCCAGAAGTTTCAACTTGCTTTCCGACCCCTCGTTGACAGCGCTGCCCTCGGCGCCGCCCCCGATCCCGTATCCCTGCTGCGGCAGGAGTACAGACATATCCTTTAAAAACAGGAAAAGCCCGGCGCTCAGCATGACGCCGAGGAGGAGCCCTAAGAGGATCCCGCCCGCAAGGACACGTCCTCTTCCGGGAGAGAACGTTTCTTCCTTTA
>JAGAHC010000002.1 GCA_017627275.1 Lachnospiraceae bacterium | reverse complement strand
TGGATTACTTGATACCTACGGAACTGTTTTCTTGTCATAGCGATAATGTCCTTTTTCATGAGGGAATCGTAACACTCACTTGATAGGGGTGACATTTTCCCTGGTTAATTAACAAGGTGACATTTTCGCTGGTTAATCACAACTGGTCCCTTCTGATTTGACATCGGCGGATTATCTGCTAAAATAATAATTCGCGCGGCTTTCCGCGCAAGAATCATAGTACCTTCACGCGGGGTGTGGGTCTCCGACAGAGCAAAATGCACTGTACCCACTCTGGGTGAAAGGTGAAACACGAAAGGAGCAAATCATGATTTCTAAAGAGAAAAAGACAGAACTGATCAAAACGTATGGCCGTAAGGAAGGGGACACCGGTTCGCCGGAGGTCCAGATTGCTGTGCTCACAGAGCGCATCAGAGAACTGACGGAACATATGAAAAAGAATCCGAAGGATCATCACTCCAGCCGCGGCCTGTTAAAGATGGTCGGTCAGAGAAGAGGCCTTCTGGATTATCTGAAGAGGACCGATATCGAAGGATACCGTGCCCTGATCGAAAAACTCGGCATCAGAAAATAATTGCTTTGAAAATGACGGGACGGCGAAAACCGGAGAGCATCCGGCCTCGCCGTTCTTTGTGTGTGTCTTCATGCATGTCGGAGAATGGATGAGGACCACATCGTTTCGGAACGAAGAAACAGACGTACGAAGAAGAGAAGAACGAAGAGGAGAAGAAGGAAAATGTACAAGAACTATTCCATGGAACTGGGCGGCAGAACACTTTCGATCGACATCGATCGTGTCGGAAAGCAGGCAAACGGCTGCGCCTTCATGCACTACGGTGATACGACCGTTCTGTGCACGGCAACGGAGTCCGCGGCACCGCGCGACGGCATCGATTTCTTTCCGCTCAGTGTTGAGTACACGGAGAAGTATTATGCGGTCGGCAAGATCCCCGGAGGCTTCTTAAAAAGAGAAGGCAGACCCTCCGAAAACGCTGTGCTCACCAGCCGTGTTATCGACAGACCGATGAGACCGCTGTTCCCGAAGGACATGCGCAATGATGTCACACTGGAGTGCATGGTCATGAGCGTGGACCCTGCCTGCAGACCGGAACTGGTCGCCATGATCGGCGCTTCGGTCGCGACTTCCATTTCCGATATTCCGTTCGACGGCCCCTGCGCTACGACGCAGCTTGGCCTCGTGGACGGAGAAGTAATCGTCAATCCGTCCCAGGAACAGTGGGACAACGGCGACCTGCAGCTGACCGTCGCGTCGACGGCGGAGAAGATCATCATGATCGAAGCGGGCGCGAACGAGATCCCGGAAGACAAGATGATCGAATACATCTATCAGGCAGATGCCGTTAACAAGGAACTCATCGCTTTCATCAACAAGATCGTCGCGGAAGTCGGCAAGCCGAAGCAGGAGTATGTCAGCTGCGCGATCCCGGAAGAACTGTTTGACGAGATCAAGAAGATCGTGCCGCCGGATGAAATGGAGACGGCCGTCTTCACGGATGACAAGCAGACCAGAGATGCCAACATCACGGCGTTAAAAGAGAAGTGCAAGGAAGTCTTTGCGGAAAACGAAGAATACCTTTCCCTGCTCGATGAAGCCGTTTACCAGTATCAGAAAAAGACGGTCCGCAAGATGATCTTAAAAGATCACAAGCGCCCGGACGGCAGAGCGCTCGACGAGATCAGACCGCTTGCTTCCGAAGTGGATATCATTCCGCGCGTCCACGGTTCCGCGATGTTTACCCGCGGCCAGACACAGATCTGCAACGTGGTCACCCTGGCGCCGCTTTCCGATGCACAGCGCATCGAGGGCCTGGACCCGAACATCACGGAGAAGCGTTATACGCACCACTACAACTTCCCGGCGTATTCCGTCGGAGAAACCAGAGTATCCAGAGGCCCGGGCAGACGTGAGATCGGCCACGGCGCTCTGGCGGAGAAAGCCCTGATTCCGGTGCTTCCTTCGATCGATGAGTTCCCGTACGCGATCCGCTCCGTATCGGAGACCTTTGAAAGCAACGGTTCCACCTCCATGGCATCGACCTGTGCTTCCTGCATGGCGCTGATGGCAGCAGGTGTTCCGATCAAGTCTCCCGTCGGCGGAATCTCCTGCGGCCTGGTGACCGGCGACACGGACGATGACTTTGTCCTGTTAACCGACATCCAGGGACTGGAAGACTTCTTCGGCGACATGGACTTCAAGGTGACCGGCACCCACAAGGGCATCACGGCCATCCAGATGGATATCAAGATTCACGGCCTGACCCGCGCGATCGTGGAAGGCGCCATCGCACGCTGCAAGGACGCCAGAGAGTTCATCATGAACGGTGTCATGCACGACGCGATCGCAGAACCCAGACCGGAAGTCGGACCGTATGCTCCGAAGATCCAGTTCTTACAGATCGATCCCGAGAAGATCGGCGACGTTGTCGGCCAGCGCGGCAAGACCATCAATGAGATCATCAAGCGCACCGGCGTACAGATCGACATCGAGGACGACGGCTCTGTCTCCATCTGCGGAAACGATCCGAAGATGATGGAAGAAGCGCGCCGCATGATCGAGATCATCGTCTCTGATTTTGAAGAGGGACAGGTCCTGGAAGGCGTTGTCGTTTCCATCAAGGAGTTCGGCGCGTTCCTGGAGTTTGCGCCGGGTAAGGAAGCGATGGTGCACATTTCGAAGATTGCTCCCCGCCGCATCGAACACGTGGAAGACGTGCTGACGCTCGGCGACAAGGTACGCGCAGTGTGCCTCGGCAAGGACCGCATGGGCCGCATTTCCTTCTCTATCAAGGATGCCCCGAAAGCGGAAAAGGCACAGAAAGAACAGAGCGAACAATAAGTTTTTACCCATTTGCCCGACAAAGGGACTGGCGCGACAGGCACCAGTCCCTTTCGCCAGTTTTTGCGGAGAAGAAAAATGGTCATCAAAATACTCGCAACACCCGGGAATCAGAGAAGCCTGGAACTGCGAAACAACACGGAGCTGGCAGTGCAGGAACTCCGGGAAGAGGGGATCGTCACGGAAGAATGTGAGATCCGCTACCTCGACGACATGAGCTGGACAGTCGATTACGGCGCGATGAATACGCCGGTCCTGATCGTGGAAAAAAGCATCGTATCCATCGGGAGGGAACTGAGCGTCGAAGAGGTAAAGAGCAAACTGCTCCGACACGGGATCAAAGACAGTAACGCATAGAAGAAGGAAACAGCATGGCATCACTTGCAGAAGAAATCAGGCGCAGGCGGACCTTCGCCATCATATCGCACCCGGACGCCGGGAAAACGACACTCACCGAGAAATTCCTGCTGTACGGCGGCGCCATCAATCTGGCGGGTTCCGTCAAGGGAAAGGCTACGGCCAGACACGCCGTCTCTGACTGGATGGAGATCGAGAAGCAGCGCGGTATCTCCGTGACGAGTTCCGTCCTGCAGTTTGAATACGGCGGCTGCTGCATTAACCTCCTGGATACGCCGGGACACCAGGACTTTTCGGAGGATACCTACCGGACGCTGATGGCGGCGGACTCTGCCGTCATGGTCATCGACGCGTCCAAGGGCGTGGAAGCGCAGACCAAGAAACTCTTCAAGGTCTGCACCATGCGCCATATTCCGATCTTTACCTTCATCAACAAGATGGACCGGGACGCGCTCGACACCTTTGATCTGCTGGACGACATCGAAAAGAATCTGGGGATCGATACCTGCCCCATGAACTGGCCGGTCGGCAGCGGCAAAGGATTCCGGGGCGTCTACGACAGACGAGAGAACGCGATCCTTTTGTATTCCGGAACGGAAAAGGGAACTAAAGAAGGCGAAGAAGAGGTCATCCCGATCGGAGAAGCCTTTACGGAAGGATCCGCCGACAGCGCAAGGCTCAGAGAGGGCATCGGAGACGAAGCCTACGAGAAGCTGGCGGAAGAAGTGGAACTCATAGACGGCGCAAGCACGCCGTTTGATCTGGAGTCGGTGCGGGCAGGACAGCTCACACCGGTGTTCTTCGGTTCCGCGCTGATGAACTTCGGCGTCGACGTGTTCCTGCAGCACTTCCTCGACATGGCGCTGCCGCCGGTCGCAAGATTTGCGAGCACGGAAGAAAAGAAAGAAGCGGGCGCACAGGAAAAACACCCGATCGATCCCGTAGAAAACGGGTTTTCCGCCTTCGTGTTCAAGATCCAGGCGAACATGAACAAGGCGCACCGCGACCGCATCGCCTTTATGCGGATCTGCTCCGGGAAATACGAGGCCGACAAGGAAGTAAGACATGTTCAGAGCGGCCGTGTGCAGCGGCTTTTACAGCCGCAGCAGCTGATGGCTTCGGACAGAAAGGTCATCGAGGAAGCCTATGCGGGCGACATCATCGGCGTCTTTGATCCGGGACAGTACTCGATCGGCGATACCTTCTGTCTGCCGAAGGATCATTTCCGGTATGAAGGGATCCCGACCTTTGCGCCGGAGCATTTCGCCAGAGTCAGACAGATCGATACTATGAAGCGGGATCAGTTCGTCAAGGGCATCACCCAGATCGCGCAGGAGGGCGCCATCCAGATCTTCCAGGAGTACAACCGGGGACTGGAGGAGATTATCACCGGCGTCGTCGGCATGCTGCAGCTGGACGTTTTGAAATTCCGCCTGCAGAGCGAATACAACGTGGAGATCGCACTGGAAGTCCTGCCGTATGAACACATCCGATGGGTGACTTCCGAAAACATCGACGTGCAGAAGATCGTCGGAACCAGTGACATGAAACGCGTCCGGGATATGAAGGGGAATCCGCTCCTTCTGTTTATCAATCCTTGGTCGGTGCAGATGGTGCTGGATCGAAACGAAGGACTGACGCTCGAAGAGTTTTCCGAGAATGAATGACACATATGTCATATTTGAAAGAATGACAGGAATTATATATACTGGGGAGAGGAATTTCGTATTCCGCTGAGTCTGTAACGACTGCTTTTATAGAAGGAGCAAAGAATGGAACAACACAAGGAAAACTTCGCGGTGGAGAACGCGCGGCAGGAAGACGGTCAGGGGATCGGGACCATCCGCATCGCCGATGATGTGGTGGCGATGATCGCTTCGATCGCGACGCTGGATGTGGAAGGGGTTTCTTCCATGGCCGGCGATTCCGCGTCGGACATCATGAACAAGGTGGGCGTCAAAAAATCTCCCCGCGGCGTCAAGGTCGAGATCAAGGATAACATTGTCCGCATTTCCCTGGCGGTGATCTTAAAATACGGATACAACATCCCTGCCACCTCGTCGAGTATCCAGAGCAAAGTCAAGACATCCATCGAGAACATGACCGGACTCTATTGTTCCGATGTGAATGTCCGCATCTCCGGCATCGAGATCGTCTGAGTATGAAACGCCGCGCTTTACGGGAACAGATTTTTAAACTTTTGTTCCGGGTGGAATTCTTCCCCCCGGAAGAAATTGCCATGCAGGCACAGCTGTTTTTTGACAGCGGCGACCAGACCATCAGCGAAGAGGACAGAGTTCATATCCTCGAAAAAACGCAGGCCGTCATCGCGGAGATCCCGCGCATCGATGAGGAACTCGATGCCTGCATGGAAGGCTGGACGATGAAGCGGATCGGACGGATCGAAAAAACGATCCTTCGTCTGGCGGTCTATGAGATCGTGCACGATGAAGAGATCCCGGAGAAAGTCGCCATCTCGGAAGCGGTGGAACTTTCGAAAAAATTCGGACAGGAGAGTGCGCCTTCGTTTGTAAACGGTGTTCTCGCCAAATATGTAAAGGGTCGTTCCACGATCGCATGAACAGTATTTATTCGGTCGGGCAGGTCAACGCCTATATCAAAAACATGTTCTCGCAGGACTTTCTCCTGCATTCCCTGACGGTGCGGGGCGAAGTTTCCAACTGCACCTATCATTCCTCGGGCCACATTTACTTTACGATCAAGGATACCTCCGGAACGCTTTCCTGCATTATGTTTGCGGGGAAGCGCAAGGGCCTTACCTTTCAGATGAAGGAGGGCGACGGCGTGCTGGTGCATGGCACGGTCGACGTCTTCGAACGGGACGGCAGGTATCAGCTCTACGCCGACAAGATCACTCCGGACGGGGTAGGCGCTTTAAACGAACGCTACGAACAGCTGAAGAAAAAACTGGAAGAGGAAGGTCTGTTCGACGAACGATACAAAAAGAAGATCCCGCCGTATATCCGGACGCTCGGCGTCATTACGGCACCGACCGGCGCTGCGGTGCGCGATATCATCCAGGTGTCTCTCAGACGCAATCCCTATCTGCAGATCCTGCTCTATCCGGCGATCGTGCAGGGAGACGAAGCGCCGGCGTCTTTGATCAGAGGACTCATGGTGCTCGCGCAGACAGAAGCCGACGTGATCATTCTGGGGCGCGGCGGCGGATCGCTCGAAGACCTCTGGGGATTCAACGATGAGCAGGTGGCACGCGCGGTATTTGACTGTCCGGTTCCCGTCATTTCAGCGGTCGGCCACGAGACGGATACCGTGATCACGGACTATGTGGCAGACCTCAGAGCGCCGACACCGTCTGCGGCCGCGGAACTTGCGGTATTTGATTTTGCGCAGTTTGAGGAAGACCTGCAGGCTTACGGATATACCTTCCGCCAGGAGATGGCAAGGCGCCTTTTGCATTACAGGGACAGGGCACGGCTCCTGGAAGAACGCTTAAAACTCCAGTCCCCCGCGCACAGACTGCGCGAGCAGAGGATGAAGCTGGTACAGCTGGAAGAAGGCTTACGGCATGAAATGCTGATGAAGATCGGGGACAGGAAACAAAGGATGCCGGAAAGAGAAGCCTTCCGCCGCGCGATGGAGGTGCGGATCGCAGGGGCAAGAGACCGCGTCCGTTCCGCCCTTGCGATGACGGACATCATGCGGGAGCGGATCACGAAAAACCGTCACCGTATGGAGCTCCTTGCCGTGTCGATGGAAAAGGTATCTCCGGTGGCAAGGCTCTCCGGTGGTTACAGCTATGTTACGGACGCGAAAGGAAAGGCGGTCCGTTCGGTAGAGAAACTGAAAGTAGGAGACGAGATCCGCATACGGCTGCAGGACGGAGCCGCAGCGGGAACGATTACACAGGTCGAAGGGGTAAACGATGGCAGACAAGAATAAAGAACGCGCAAGCATTGAAGAATCTTTTGAAGCGCTGGAAGCATTGCTGGAAAAGATGCAGCAGGAGGAGACCTCTCTGGAAGAAGCCTTTACCTGCTATGAGGAAGGGATGAAACTTCTGAAGCATTGCAACGAGACCATCGACAAGGTGGAGAAGAAAGTGCAGAAGATCGCCGAAGACGGCGTGCTGGAAGATTTTACTTAAAAGGAGAGCCCGGGACATGGATCAACAGACCCTGCGCCGTCTGATCGGTGAAAAAGCAGAAGAGGTGAACCGGCTGCTTGCGCATGCGCTTCCCGAAGAAAAAGGGGAGAATGCGGAGGTCCTTCGCGCTATGAGTTACAGTACGGAAGCCGGCGGCAAGCGCCTGCGTCCGCTCATCCTTCTGCATGTGGGAGACCTGTACGGCGCAGACCGAAAACTGACGGAACCGTTTGCCGTCGCGCTGGAGCTGATCCACACCTATTCGCTGGTGCACGATGATCTGCCGGCCATGGACAACGATGACCTGCGCAGGGGAAAGCCCACCACGCACAAGGTGTTCGGAGAAGGGATGGCGGTCCTTGCCGGAGACGGACTGTTGAACTACGCCTATGAAACGGCGCTGGAAGCTTTTCGCCACGCAAACGATCAGGAGGGGACAGACAGGGTCGTGCAGGCGCTGGAAGTCCTGATGAAAAACGCCGGCGTCCACGGCATGATCGGCGGCCAGTGTGCCGACCTGATGGCGGAGAAAGAAGAGCCTGCTTCCCCCGCGGATACGGTGCTCTACATCCATGAGCACAAGACCGCGGCGATGATGGAGAGCGCGTTTCAGATCGGCGCGATCCTCGGAGGGGCTTCTGCGGAAGATACGGAAAACTTAAAACAAATCGCCACGGATGTCGGCGTTGCATTTCAGATCAGAGACGACATCCTGGATATTGAAGGAGACAGCACGCTCCTCGGAAAACCTGTCGGCTCGGACATCGAGGAAGGAAAACTGACCTTCCCGGCTGTGAGCGGCATGGAGAAGGCGAAGGCGGAAGTGGAGAGAAGGACTGATCATGCACTTTCCCTGCTTGGCACGCTTTCCGTACAGGATGCGTTCTTACAGGCCCTGATCGTTTCCTTGACGGGGCGGGAGTATTGAAATGGGACAATGGCTTGACAGGATCAAACAGACAGGGGACATCAAAAGCATCCCCGCGTCCGAATACAATGCGCTGGCGGACGAGATCCGTTCTTTTCTGATCGAAAGCGTTTCGGAAACGGGCGGCCACCTTGCGAGCAACTTAGGCACGGTGGAACTCACCATGGCGCTGCATCTTTTCCTGAACCTGCCGGAAGATAAGATCATCTGGGACGTGGGGCATCAGTCCTACACTCACAAGATCCTGACCGGGAGAAGGGAAGGGTTTTCGACGCTGCGGAAACTCGGCGGGCTCAGCGGCTTTCCGAAACGAAACGAGAGCGATACGGATGTGTTCGAAACGGGCCACAGTTCCACCTCGATCTCCGCAGGCTTCGGGATGGTCAAGGCAAGAGACTTAAAGGGCGGCAGGGAAACGATCGTGTCCGTGATCGGCGACGGGTCCATCACCGGGGGACTCGCCTTTGAGGGGCTGAACAATGCCGCA
>JAGAHC010000001.1 GCA_017627275.1 Lachnospiraceae bacterium | reverse complement strand
GAGACGACTGGAGAAACCTACGTCCCTAAAGCCGTCTGATCACGGTTGATACGATCCTCGTTCTGAGCACCCTTACGGATGCTCTGCTCATCATGCTGTTTTCAAGGTTCTAATCTATGAAAAACTCGCTTGCGAGTTTTTACCGATTGGTGTCATTTCTGACTTGACTTTTAATAGTCAGTCTTTCACCATTCTCTTTTTCATTCACTCCTCATCTGTAAAAAAACCGAAGACGACGGTTCCGGGTCCGGTATAAGTACCGATCGTCGGCCCGACCCGCGTCACCGGGACAGATCCGTAATCCTCTCCGAAAATATCCGGGGAATCCGCCACGTGCTGCCGCAGGAGACTGTCGTCTGTTCCGGCAAATCCCGCGACAAAGGGCTTGGAAAAATCGATTCCCCCGTAATGCGAAAGCATCTGCAGAAGATGCGCATGGGCGTTCTTGTAGCCTCTCGCCTTCCCGATGATCTCGACCACGCCGTTTTCAAAGGTGACCAGGGGCTTGATGGCGAGCAGGCTTCCGACGGCTGCCGCCGTTCCGGAGATCCGTCCGCCCTTTTTCAGATATTCCAGGGTGTCGAGAAGCGCGATCAGGCGGACCTTTTTTGCGGCCGCCTTCACCGCTTCGACAAGCGGCAGGAATTCCATCCCCGCATTCCGCAGTGAGACGGCGTACTGCACCAGCACATATTCGGAGGCGGTCGCCTGTTTGCTGTCGATGATCACCAGCTGCTCTCTGAAATCCTCGGGATCGCCCGCTTTGCGCCGGACTTCCTCCGCCGCCAGGCGCGCACTCTGGAAACAGCCCGAAACACCGGATGATCCGGTAATGCAAAGGACCTGATCGCCCGCCTGCAGCGCCTCCTCAAAGGCCTGCTGATAGGTAAACGGCGCGATCTGGCTGGTCTTCGGCAGTTCCTTTTCGCTCGTCAGCTTTTCATAAAAAGTCTGCGGATCTAACGTAATGCCATCCGTATATTCAGATTCTCCGAAACGCACGGTCAGCGGAAGTATCAGAATATCCAGCGCTTTTGCTTCCTGCTGACTGATATCGCTTAACGAGTCGGCAATGATCTTGATTCCCAATGCAGGTTCTCCTTCAGGTGTAAATTGCAGCCGGAACGACTTACGGGTGCAGCCCCGGCTCCTGTTCCATTATAAGCGATGAAAGATGGGTTAGAAATGAAAAGAAAGTGAATTTTTCGGAGCAGTTTGGACATAAAAAGATCACTTTTTATTAGAAGTAAATAATGCTATACTGATTTGGCGAACGCTTGTTTTTTCGCATAAAGACGCTTGATTTACAGATTACGGGAGAAGAAAAATGGATGAAAAAAGACCGCTTGGTCGTGAAAAAAACGTAACCGGCAAGGGAAAGGGCGTCCACCGCAGAGGGGAAGGCTTAGGGACCGGACCCGTCGGGTCTTCTGACGGCTATGCCGGCAGAACGGAACAGGGAAGCGGCGCGGGCTCTTCCGGACCGCAGCGTTCCACACGGGGCGGCGGCCTGGGATTGATCCTGGTTCTTCTGGTCGCGCTTCTTGGCGGAGGCGGCGGCCTGGGTTCTCTGCTGCTCGGCGGAGGCGGAGGCGGCAATACGGGATCGGGCACGACCTATACGGAACCGCAGCAGACCTACTCGCAGCAGCAGCCCACCTATACACAACAGCAGACGCAGACCCCTTCCCAGACGGGAAGTTACGGAATGTCTGGCGGCATGGGCGGTTTGGACCTGTCGCAGTTATCGCAGTTGTTCGGCGCGGGAAGCGCGCAGTCCATGACCGGAACCTTATCCGGCTGGGGCAGCAATATGACCGGCACCACCGGGCTTTCCGACAATACGGCGACACTGAACACGAATGTGGCGAGCGGATCGAGAGCCAAATATACAACGCTCCTTGGCGGCGGAAGAGACACGGCCACCATCATGGTCTACATGTGCGGCGCCGATCTGGAGTCCGGAAGCGGGATGGCGACCAGCGACCTGTCCGAGATGAGCCGGGCGACCATCGGCGACAATATCAATCTGATCGTTTATACGGGCGGCGCCAGGACCTGGAAGAACAGTGCCGTCTCCAACCAGGTGAACCAGGTCTACCGCGTGGTGAGCGGCGGCGTGGAGCGCCTCGTGCAGAGCGACGGGGACAAGACCATGACCAACCCCAATACGCTCGCCGGCTTTGTGCAGTGGACGGCGCAGAGTTTCCCGGCAAGCCGCTACGAACTGATCTTCTGGGATCACGGCTCGGGATCGCTCCAGGGATACGGACATGACGAAAAGCATCCCAGAGAAGGATCGATGAGCCTGTCCGGGATCAATCAGGCCCTGAACGCGGCCGGCGTCAAGTTTGACTTTATCGGGTTTGATACCTGTCTGATGGCCACGGCGGAAAATGCGCTGATGCTGTCGAAGCACGCGGACTATATGATCGCATCCGAAGAAACGGAGCCGGGGACCGGCTGGTACTACACCAACTGGCTGACGGAATTCTCCCGCAATCCTTCGATGTCGACACTGGAGATCGGCAAACGGATCATCGATGACTTTGTGGATGTGAGCGCGCAGAAGGCAAGAGGCCAGTCCACGACGCTGTCGATCGTAGACCTGGCGGAGCTCTCCAATACCCTGCCCGCAAGCCTTACGGCCTTTGCCGAGTCGACCAGCACGCTCCTGGAGAATGCCAACTACAAGCAGGTCTCCCAGGCGCGCAACAGCACCAGAGAATACGCGAGATCTTCCCGCATCGACCAGGTCGACCTTGCGCATCTTGCCATGAATATGGGCACGAGCGAAGGAACGGAACTGGCCGGCGTAGTGAAAGAAGCGGTGAAATACAACCGTACGTCCAGGGACATGACCAATTCCTACGGTCTGAGCATTTATTTCCCGTACCAGCGGATGTCCTCGGTCGGCTCCATGGTGCAGATCAACAACCAGATCGGCATGGACGCCAGCTATTCCAAGGTCATTCAGCAGTTTGCCTCGGTCGGCGGAACGGGACAGAGCTACTTCGGACAGAGTTACGGCTCGAGCGGCTCACCTTTCCCGATGCTTTCGGGAAGCGGCTCCTACAGTTCTTCTTCCGCGTCGGGCGACCTTCTGACACAGCTCCTCGGGAGCATGCTGACGAACAGTCTCGGCGGCAGAAGCATTCCGGAAGAGACGGTGATCGAGACGCTGGAGAAGGATCAGTTCGATCCGGCGCAGCTTGTCTGGAGCACGCAGGATGACGGCACCCACACCATCCGCCTGTCGGAAGACCAGTGGGATCTGGTCAACCGGCTGGATGTCAACGTTTTCTATGACGACGGCGAAGGGTTTGTGGACCTTGGACTGGACAACAGCTATCAGTTTACCGAAGACGGCGAGCTGATCGGAGAAACGGATGGGACCTGGCTTGCCATCGATGACCAGCCGGTCGCCTATTACCATATGTACACGATCGATGAGGGAGACGGGAAGTACACCATTACCGGCAGAGTCCCCGCCCTCTTAAACGGCGAACGGGTCGACCTGATCCTGAAGTTTACCGACGAGGATCCGTACGGCTCGATCGTCGGCGCCATGTATCACTATGAAGACGAAGAAACGGCGCCGGTTCCGAAGGCCATGACGCCTCTGGAAAGCGAGGACGGAGAGACCGTGAGCGACACCTTCTTACAGAAGGGCGATACGATCGACTTCCTCTGCGATTTCTATGATTACGACGGCAATTATCAGGACAGCTACATGCTGGGCGAACAGCTCGTCGTAGACGAAGATCCCGTGATCAGCAACGTGGAACTGGATGACGGCGGAATGCAGGTGACCTATCTCTTTACGGACATCTACGGAACACAGTTCTGGACACCTGCCATCACGCAGTAAAAAAGCAACAGAAACAGAGTTTAATTCTTTTGGGAGAAGACCGGCAAAACTATGCCGGTCTTTGACCGAATTTAAGGGAAACCGGTGGAAAGCATGCAGTCAGATCCGGGCACACAGGTGAATAAGAAAGCGCTGATCGCCATGAGCGGCGGGGTGGATTCCTCGGTGGCGGCAAAGATGATGCGGGACAAGGGCTTTGCCTGCATCGGCTGCACCATGCGTCTGTATGACTATGAGACCGTGGGGATCGATGACAAGAGCTGCTGCTCCCTGAAAGACTGCGAGGACGCCAGGAGCGTCGCGGAAAGCCTCGGGATGGAATACCGTATCTTCCATTACGAGGACGAATTCAAATCCAAGGTCATGGACAAGTTCGCGCGCAGTTATGAAGAGGCAAAGACCCCCAACCCCTGCGTGGACTGCAACAAATACATGAAGTTCCGGAAACTGTATGAGCAGGCAAGGGCCATGGGCTGCGATGTGATCGTGACCGGCCATTATGCCAGGATCGAAGAAGAAGACGGACGGTTTGTACTGAAGAAAGCAAAGGATCTCACGAAGGACCAGAGCTATGTGCTGTATGACCTGACGCAGGAGGAACTTTCGCACACCCTATTTCCGCTCGGGACCTATACCAAGGAGGAAGTGCGTAAACTGGCGGAAGAAAACCACTTCGTCAATGCGAGGAAACACGATTCGCAGGACATCTGTTTTGTGCCGAACGGCGACTACGCAGGCGTTATCCGCTCGCTTACCGGAAAGGAATATCCGGCGGGCGATTTTGTCGATACGAAGGGAAACGTACTGGGGCGCCATAAGGGCATCATCCATTACACGATCGGACAGCGCAGGGGCCTTGGGCTTTCGCTTAAGGAATCTCTGTATGTATTGCGGATCGATCCTGCAAACAACGTGGTGGTCCTCGGACGGGACGAAGAACTGTTTTCCAAATCCTTTGATGCGGAAGAGGTGAACTGGATCGCAGGAGAAGCACCGGCAGAATCCTTTTTCTGCAACGCGAAGGTCCGGTACAGACAGAAGGAGCACCGGGCGCTTGTGACCGTAACGGGAGCGCACAGCGTCCATGTGGAGTTTGATGAGCCGGAGCGTGCGATCACGCCCGGACAGTCCGCCGTCTTTTATGAAGGAGAGACAGTGCTCGGCGGAGGGATCATCTGTCCCATGAAACACTGACAGCAACGGAGATGAGAGGAAGATGAAGAAGAAAGACAGATATCAGGATTATCTCAATTACGAGGATTACGTACGCAGGGTCCATCCGGAGGATGCCGACCTGGAAGAGCTGTACATAGACGGGGACGAAGATGCGGAAGGTGACGACTTCTTTGAAGAAGAAGTGATCTACGTGGATGACGACGATGAACCGGAAGAGATCGAAGAAGAGATCCAGTATATCCACCGAAAAAAGAAACCGAAATCCCGTCCCAAAAAACGCGTCGTCTACGTGGAAGAAGACGATGATGACGATGACGACGAAGTCGAGATCGAGTACGTAAAGGCAAAGGGCAAAAAAGGAAAGAACAAAAAGAAGAAGGGGAAGAAAAAAGGAAAAGGGATCCTGGTGTTCCTCCTTCTCCTGCTTGCGCTTGCCATCGGCGCGGTCGTGTTCCTTGTCGGTTCGCGTTATAAGAACCTGCAGCAGATGGACGATCCGAACGCCTTCTCCAGAGACCTGCAGACGAACATGAGTCAGGAGGCGGTCACCAGCAGTTCCATGAAGGATTACACGAACATCGCGCTGTTCGGGGTGGATTCGAGAGAAGAGGAACTCTTATCCGGCAACAACCGGAGTGACATGATCATTATCCTGTCGATCAATAAGAAGAGCGGGGATTGCAAACTGATGTCCGTGTACAGGGATACCTTCCTGGACATCGGAGACGGGACCTATACGAAGTGCAATGCCGCGTATGCCTACGGCGGACCGGAGCAGGCCGTGAACATGCTGAACCGGAACCTGGATCTGAATATCACGGATTTCGTGACCATCGGATTCGGAGGACTGGCGAACCTGATCGACGCCGTCGGGGGCGTGGACATCGACGTGACCGAAGATGAGATCCACGGGATCAACGATTACCAGTCGACCATGGCGGAGGAACTGGGCAGGGGATATAACACCGTAAACGCGCCGGGTCCGCAGACGCTGGACGGACTGCAGGCGGTGGCCTACTGCCGCATCCGCTATACGGCGGGCGACGACTACAAGCGCACGGAAAGACAAAGGGAAGTGCTGATGCAGACCTTTAATAAAGCCAAGCGCCTGACACCCAAGAAACTCAACCAGATCACCGAGACGGTGTTCCAGGAAGTGGCGACGTCTCTTACGATGCCGGAAGCCATGGGCATCATGGCGAAGGCGCTGACGCTCAACATCGTGGACACCACCGGTTTCCCGAACGCGGAGTTAAGGACGTCGGGCACGGTGGACGGACAGTCCTGCGTCATTCCGAGGACCCTTGCCGCAAACGTCCAGTGGGCGCATGCCTTCCTGTTCGGAGAAGAATCCTTCCAGGTTTCCCAGAGCGTTTCAGACATCTCTTATACGATCGAAACCAAGACAGCGGGAATTCCGTAAGACAGATATCCGGGAGTGCGGTACAATCAGGATATGAAGCGGAAAGCAGTGTACAAACAGATCACGGAGCATATCGCGATGATAGGCATCGTGATCTTTTTGCTTGCCGTCTGCATTTTCTTTTTCGCAGTAGGTGAACGGGCGCAGATCGCGGTACAGGATAACCTGGACCTGTTTCAGGCACAGTACAGAATGCTGCAGAATACGCACTCATTTTTCGGAAAAGAGACGGCGGCGCCCTTCCTGCACGGCATAAGCAGGAATACGCTGCCTTCGGCGCTGCAGCTGCCGGGCCTCCTGTACGTGTTTTTTCCGGCGTATACCGCCTACATCCTTGCGCTGCTTTTCAAGATCGCGATCGGCACGCTGTCCATGGTGCTCCTTGCGGAAACGGTGCTCGGAGAGGAAACGGTCGTTCGTTACAGGAACGCGACCCTCTTTGCCGCGTTTGCCTACGGACTGATCTCCTTTTTTCCGGCCTTCGGCATTGCGTTCGCCTCGATCCCGCTGGCGGTTCATTTCTTCATTCGTCTGTACAGGGAGAACGGGAAGGCGTGCGGCAAGTATCTTGCGGCGCTGTTTCTCTATCCCTTTGTATCCTATTTTTCCTATTTCGGCATGTTCCTGATCGGATACTTTGTCCTTGCCTCTGTCTGCCTGATGGTCAAAGACAGGCGGTTTCACGGAAAGCTGCTTCTTGGCTGCGTCCTTTTGTTTGCAGGTTACCTTTGCTTTGAACACCGCCTGTTTGCGCAGATCCTTTTGCAGAACGAACCGACCATCCGCGAGACGATGGTCATCGCGTCGCTTTCCGCAAGGGAGATTGCTGGCATGGTCTTCGAAGGATTTGCGGAAGGCATGTTCCACGCTCCCTCCATGCAGAAATACTTTGTCATGCCGGTGGTCTTTATCTGGGTCCTTCTGCGTCTTCTGACGGGATGGAAAAAGGGAGACGTCATCCGGAAAAGGTGCGGTGAGATCGGGAAGTGGGCGCTTATCACCATCGTATTCAACAGCCTGATCTACGGCCTCTATTACTGGAAGCCGTTAAGAGACCTGGTGGAACTGCTCCTGCCGCCTTTGAAAGGGTGGCAGTTTAACCGGACGATGTTCTTCAATGCCTTTCTCTGGTACCTCGTGTTCCTTGCGGCAGCGATCGACCTTTGCCGCATGGCGGGAGACGGGGCAAGAGACAGAAGGGTAACGGCAGGCGCCTGTGCCATGGCCGCGCTCTTCGTGCTCCTTCTTCCCGCGCGGTATAACGACCTCCGCAATACGGGCAGGAGCCTGGTTTATGAGTGGGTCAGAGGCAAAAAAGCGGATGAATTAAACTACGGCGAATTCTATTCGACGGATCTGTTCGACGAGATCAAGGAGGAGATCGGATACCGGGGAGAATGGGCGCTTGCCTACGGAATGCATCCGGCCGTACTCGAATACAACGGGATCGCCACGCTGGACGGGTATCTCGGATTCTACAGTCAGGCGTATAAGGAAGAGTTTCGAAAGATCATCGCGCCGGCCCTGGAGCGCATGCCTGCAACGAAGGCGTACTACGACGACTGGGGCGCCAGGTGCTACCTGTATTCCGGAACGGAGGATTCTGTCGTGCAGGCGGTACGGAGGTACCCTGCCGACACCTATGACCATACGCTGTACGTCGATGCGGATGCCATCCGCGCCCTCGACGGAAAGTACCTCTTCTCGCGCATTCCCGTTGAAAACACGGAGGAGCTCGGATTTACACTGCGGGGGACCTATGAAAACGCGGTGTATCAAATCTATGTTTACGCCATAGAGTCTTAATGCACACGTTTGCAGGGAGATATGTATTCCCGTTACGCGGACGCTTTCGCTCGATCTTAGTGCGCAGCGCTACATAAGACGACAAAAGGGTGTGAAGGAGAGCCTTCACACCCTTTTTACGTCGTCTAAGTAGCGGCGCACACGCACGCCGCTAGACGGGAATACATACATCCCTGCCCGTGTGCGAGTAACTTCTACGGCTGGAACGTCTTGATACAGGCAAGCGCCTGCGCACTGATGGGAGCCGGATCCTTAGCCGGACGGGACAGGAAGTAGCCCTGCACCAGATCGATCCCCATTTCCAGAAGTTTTGCCAGTTCGGATTCGGTCTCGATTCCTTCGGCAATGACCTTCATCTCACGCTCGTGAGAATAGTTCAGGATATTGGAGACGATCTTCTGCTTGTCGGGCGAACTGTCGATGTCCCGTATGATGGAAATATCGACCTTCACGTATTTCGGCTTTAAGGCAAGCAGCATGAGCTCGGAGTTGTAGCCGCTGCCGTAGTCGTCGAGCGCGAATTGTCCGGTGAAGCCCGGCATGGAACGCTTGAGGGCGGTGGCTTTTTCGTCCATGGCCTCCGCCTCGGTGATTTCGATGACAACCCGCGGGATCAGATCGGGGAAACGGGACGCGAGCGCCCGCTGTTCCTCATCCGTCAGCGACAGATGCGGGAAACTGTTGATAAAGACGAGGCTTTGTCCGTCCACCTTGTTTTCCTTCTGCAATTCCGCAAAGCATTCGAGCGTTCTGATCCAGGTGAGTTCTTCGACTTCCAGAAGGCGGTCCGTCTGTCTTGCCAGCATGATCACATCTGCCGGGCTCTTTAAGGTGCTCGTCGAGACCCGCATCAGCGCCTCGTAGGAGAAGACAGAGCCGGTGTGCGCGTCAAAGATCGGCTGGAAGAAATAGGTCACCATCTGCGGATTGAGCAGAAGCTGGTTTAAGTCGGCCATCGTCTGCATGACGGATGACTGCTGCTGATACAGCTTGGAATCAAAGTAGGCGATGTGGTTCTTGCCGTTGATCTTTACCTGATACATCGTAAAGTCGGCCAGACGAATGAGTGTGGAGTAGTCCTGCGCATCATCCGGATAAAGCGCGACGCCGCCGGAGGCAGAGACCGGAAGTTCCTGCTTGCCGGGAAGGAAGAGCTTTCTTTCCGTGATGGAATCCTTAAGCTTTTCGATCTCGTCCTTTAAGGCCTCCGTGGAATCAAATCCGTAATACAGGATATAGAATTCATCTCCGGAGATACGGGCGATGAGAGAGTTCTCCGGCAGGGCATCCTCAAAAGCACGCGCCGCCTGGAACAGATAGTTGTCGCCCCAGTCGTGACCGTAGTTGTCGTTGACCGCCTTTAAGCCGTCCAGGTCGAGCATCACCATGGCCGCATGCTTCAGGCGCTTTGGCGTATGGAAAAGGGTATTGAGCTCGCGAAGGAAGGCGCGGCGGTTCATCAGGCTCGTCAGAAGGTCGTAATCCCTCTCGTGTTCGATGCGGCGCTGTTCCATGGCATGGGCTTCGGCCACATCCCTGGAAAGAGAACTGATGGCGCCGGTCAGCTGGTCGATCTCCCGGATGCCCGTTCGCTCCAGTTCCGGCATGCTTTCCCGGTTCATCTGGGCAGCCTGCACACTTCGGGAGAGTTCGGAGATGGGGTCGGAGATGTTCTGGCCGATCAGGAAGGAGCCGACAACGCCGGTAAAGAGCATCAGCAGGATCGACATGGCCAGCATGAACAGCACCTGATTGGAGAAGGAATACAGGCTTCTGTTCGGGATCAGCGCGACAAGGCCCCATTTTCTGTTTTCGAACGGGGTATTGGTATTGTAAAGATTGAAGGAGTTGACCTGCGCATAGTAGTTCACATTGCCTTCATTGTGGGTATATCCTTCCGGATTGTTCCGCGTAAGGTAGTAGGTGTTCTCGTGCATCTCTTTGTCGTGATGCTCTTTTCTGTGCACCACCGCAGGCTTCAGCTCCAGCTGGGTCCCGATGTTGGTGACATTGATCTTTTCATCGATGGTGCCGAGGATGTAGGTTCCTCTTCCGTCGTCAACGAGTTCGTCATACGGAAGAAGATTCTGCAGATAGGCGGCGGAAAGTTCCACGCCGACCACGCCGTATACCGTACCGTCGTCGAAAACAAGCGGGACGGTGTACGTCATATTGTAAGGGCAGTCGGCGCTCGAAAGGGACGGCGCAAGCCCCCAGAATGCATAGTCCTGGGCATCTTTCCAGCCTTTTGCCTCGTAGGCGGTCTGATAGGGAAGATAAAAGAATTCATAGGTCTCGGGGGTACCCGTGGGGGCAAAATCAAGCTGCGGAACCCAGTCGTTGCTGGTGGTGATCCGGGAAGTCTGAACGATGCCGACAGATCCGCACTCGATCGTCAGGTCTTCATTGCGCGCGGACGGAATCGCAACGGGATCCATGTCCCGGATATAGAGGCAGGGCTTTTTGCCGATGCGCTCGGCAGGGTAGCTCCGCGAGAGATCGTGGGTGTTTAAAATGACAAAAATACCGGAAACGCGTTTGTTGCGAAGCGTGGAGACCAATTGGCTGGGAAGCCGCATCAGGAGCGGATCGGAAGAGGACGCCCCGAGGTCGAGCGTCGCAAAACTGACTTCCCGGTTGGAGAGGAGAACACGAAGGTGGTTGTTGATGACTCCGGAGAGATCATGCAGGTCGGAAACCGTGCCCACAAGATAGTTTTCCATGACCTCTTTCCTGGTTTCCAGCTGCTTTTCGACGATGTCCCGCTGGTTCTGATTCAGGTGCTGCATGACCTGATTGACGATCAGCGAGCCCGCAAAAAGCATCACCTCCATCAGGACGAGAAGGATCATCGGGATGAAGATGGTCAGAAAGATGGAACTGCTTCGGTTTTTATTGAACGAGCTGAATAAGTTCATTGTATGTCTTTTCGTACCACTGGTTAAAATACTGATCGGTCAGGTAAGATGCACAGGCGTCTTCGAGAGAAAGGCCGGTAGTCATCTTTTCCCGTACGTTTTGTGCGTCCTGCACGGCCAGATCGAACATGGAGTATTCCAGAATATTGCGGAACAGATCTCCGTTCTCAAACGCCTGCGGGGTGTAGAGCGTATTCTCTTTTACAGTTTTCAGGGATTCCGTCAGAATGTCTTCCGTGCGGGGATCCATTTCTCCCCCGAATAGCTCTTTGATCTTTGCAAGGTCGTTGGCCTCCTCCATGACCGGCAGGTAAGCGGATTCCACCGAAAAACGGATGTTGACGGAAGGCTGCGAGAACCATTTCAGGAAGGTGACGCTGGCATCTATTGCTTCCTCGGACTGTTTTGTCACGACCAGTCCCGCGCCCTGCTGAACGGCAAAAGGGGCGCCCCCTTCAAACTGCGGACAGGGAAGGACGCTCATTTCGATATCGTGGAAACTGCCGTCGGCGGATGCCACCTGCGTCGGGAAGTACGTCGCACCGGAGGAAGAACCGACCAGGGCAAGGATGTTGCCGGTCTTGATGTCATCGCTCCGGTAGCGGCCGCTGGCATCGAAGTATCCTTTGATAAAGGGGACGTAATAATTGTCCCACAGCTTGCGGGCGGTCTTCTTGTTGAAGGAAAATGTAACGTCGTCTCCGTCGACCTCTATGATGTTGAGCCCCAGCTGTTTTGCCCCGATGAAGAAATAGTTGGCCATGGCGTCGCGGCCGAAAAATGCCTTGCCGTCATGCGGCTCGGGCGTTTGCGAATCGGTCCACTCGTAGTAAAGTTTGGAGACGCGGGTGATGCCTTCGAAGGTCTTAAGATCCTCGTGCGTGACGCCTTTTGCCTTGGCAAACGGCGCAAAGTCGGTCTCGTTTAACAGCAAAAGTTCCACCGATTTGGCGATCGGGAAGATCTTAATGGTCGATCCGCCGCCAAGCGTCCCTTCTTCGAGATAGCCGTCGATAAAGGCGCTGCGCTCCTCTTCGGAGAGATAGGGGGAAAGATCCGCCACCAACTCCATCCGGTCGAGCGAATAGGCGGTGTCGGCATAGGCCGCAAAGATATTCGGAAGCGGCTCCGCGCCGACCTTGCCGTTGGCGGAATTCATGACCGCATCTTTGAGGTCGTCGACACTTCCCAGATTCATGACATCAATATGAATATTCTTATCTTTTCCGACGGTGTCGTTGAATTCCTGTACCAACGACTGAAAAGCGGAAAGCTGGTCTCCGTTATAATAGATCCAGACAGACAGATTTATGGGCGATTTGGGAGAAGGAGGCTGTGCTACCTGACAGGCAGTGAGTGTCAGAATAATGGCCATAAGGAGTACAATCCATGTACGAATGCTTTTCCGATGCATAGAGCTTCCTTTCAGAAATATGTTTCATGATTGTATAATTGCAATAAGTGCAGATACAATTATTCTAGCATAAAAGAAATAAGGGGAGAAGTTATCCGATGAATAATTACATGTTAGCATTGATTAACTGATATACATGGGAATATAATCCAATAAAAGGAATGATTCCTAATAAGAAAACACAGAGAAAGGAGTGATCAATATGGCCAATAAATATGCCGGAACACAGACAGAGAAAAACCTGATGGAGGCCTTCGCGGGCGAGTCTCAGGCTCGAAACAAATACACCTATTTTGCGTCTAAGGCAAAAAAAGAAGGGTATGAGCAGATCGCGGCGCTTTTCCAGAAGACGGCGGACAACGAAAAAGAGCACGCGAAACTCTGGTTCAAGGAACTGGAGGGCATCGGAGATACGGCAGCCAACCTGGCAGCAGCAGCGGACGGCGAGAATTACGAGTGGACGGATATGTACGACGGCTTTGCCAAGACGGCAGAGGAAGAGGGCTTTCCGGAGCTTGCGGCGAAGTTCCGCGGCGTCGCCGCCATCGAAAAGCAGCATGAAGAACGGTATCGCGCTCTGCTGAAAAACGTCGAGACTGCCGAAGTCTTCAAAAAGAGTGAAGTGAAGGTATGGGAGTGCCGCAATTGCGGGCACATCGTGGTCGGCACCGCCGCCCCCGAGGTATGCCCGGTCTGCGCGCATCCGCAGGCCTACTTCGAGGTACACGCCGAGAATTACTGATACCGAACGAAAAAGGAATCACTTTCTTTCAGAAGAAAGTGATTCCTTTTTTTAATGGTAGCATTGGAACCACTTTCCTCAGGGAAAGTGGTTCCTTTCAGTTAGCGGAAGCGTCTGCGGCAGACGAGTGCAAGGCCGGCGGCGGAGAAGAGGAGTACGGCAAGGTGCAGAAGCATCAGGCTGTCGTCTCCGGTGCCGTGGGCTGCGCCCTTTCTCTCCGGGCGGGTCGTCTTGTTGGTGAGCGAGAAAGCGAGGGTGCTGCCGGTCTCGGTCGGAACCTTGCTGTACACCTGCGTGACGGTGGGAACATATTCCGCGACCGGATCTTCGGAGATCGAATAGGTGATCACAACGCCCGCGTTGTACATCGGCCGCTCGCCAAAGTCAAAGGTCCATACGTCTCCGTTGGTGGTTCCGTTCGTCATCGGGGTCAGCGTCTGTGCATCGACTTCGACGCCGTCAGCCAGGAGCCGCACCGTAACGGCGGAAGGCCGCAGGCCGCTGGCGTGGCCCTCGTCGATCCAGGTCTTCGTGCCGCTGACGTGGACGGAATACTCGTGCTTGATGGTGGTCTTTTCCTTTTCGTATTTCGGGCCCTTTACCTTCTTGTTGATGGTGACCGTGTTGGTCTCGTGCTCAGAAGTTCCTTCGTTGCCGAAGAAGACCTGATACTTCGCGGTGTTGGCAAGCCCCGCATGAGAACCGTCCGCCTGCACGTCCGCGCCGTTTTTCACCGTCTTGTCGTCGGTGATCTTTTCCCAGGCAAGACCGCCTTCCTCGGTGCTGTCATCCCCTGAGAGGATCTTCTTCATAACGTTGTTGTAACTGTCCGGATTGATCTTTGCCCGGAAGGTCATCTTGATCCAGAAGCCCTTGTCGGCTTCGTTTTTGAGTTTGTCGTTTCCGCGGACTTCGTTCAGGAAGCCTTCCTTCAGCGTGAGCGTCAGCTTCTTTCCGCTCAGTTCGATCTTATAGTCTCTCTCTTCGGCGCTCTTGTCCGACTGGCGGGTGTTGTCCGCAAGTTTCGGATAGGCAGCGATGACCGCGTCGCCGCTTTCTTTGGAGACCGTGCCGCTCCCTGTGCCCTGGTGGTCGTTGGTCTTGTAGGCAACGACGGAAGAGAGGACCTTTGAAACGGAAGGATCGACAAACAGGAGGTCTCCCGAAAGCTCATCCGAAAGAACGGCCTGCGTGGCATTCGCCGGCACAAAGCCCATGACGGAGTAGGTAAACTCTTTGTCAAAGTACAAGATGTCGGCGTGCACCTTGTTCTCCACATATTTTTCTTCGGTGACGGTGCTGTTGACGGCCGTGCAGACCGGAATGATCTCAAAGGCTTTCGGATCGGTGACCGTCCCCTTGGTAACGTTGCCGTTTCCGTCGACGGATCCGAGAAGCGCCTGCGCGCGGGTAAACAGCGCCAGTTTGGAATCGTACTCGGGGTCGTTACTTGTGGGATCTATGATCTGCGTCCAACCGCCCTTGCCGTCCGTATCGCCTTCCCTTGTGGCAAAGTGTCTGCCGTCCTGCAACAGCGCGTAGAGACGGTTATCGGCGATGACTCCGTAGAGCGGGAGAGTGTTCTCCTGATCCCGGAGGCTTTCGAATTTCGCACCGTTGCCGCTGAAAGAAGAGGAAAGCGTCGAAAAGACTTCGGTTTCGCCAATGGTTGTTTTAGCGGTCGAAGCATCGTCTGCAAATGTAATATCCGCATTGCCGAGCTTTGTTTCCATCTTTGTTTCCACGGCAAGATAGGAGGTCTTTTTCAGCTTCGGCAGATCTTTGACCGTCTCTTTTGTTTTCCCGGCATGCAGGGTGACGGTCAGTTTTTCGGCACCGGCAGGAACCGGTGCAGAGCCGTCGTCGATGGCAACGACTTTCCCGTTCCCGTCCACATATACCGCGCCCTTTGTGCCGCCTTTCTTTTCGGCATACACGGTGAAGATCACGGATTCAACATCGGAGGGCCACTGCTTATCGGGTGTGCTCCAGATCTTTTCAACATCCAGTTCCGTGGTCTCGGGTGCCACGGTGACGGTATTGGTCTTGTGATCGGAAGAATAGGTATTGCCGATCTTCACATTGTACTGCGCCTGGTTGGCCATGCCCTCGTGGCTTTCGGCGGAAAGGACGGGCCAGTTTTTGCCGTTCGCCACCTGCGGATCCGGATCCAGGGTGAAAGACTCCGTGACAAGATCCAGCATGCGGACGGTGAACTTGTCATTACTCAGGCGCTTAAGCGCATTCTGGTAAACGGTGTCGTCGGCAACCGTGATCTCATGCCAGGAGGTGCCGTTCTTTTCGTTGTTGTCCGTCGCGTAGATATGGGTCGCGCCGGTCGCATCCTTTACCTCCGCGAACAGGCGGCTGGCACCCTCCGCCGCTTTTACGAGAGTGGACCCCTTGACCTTCGGCGTTTCCTTCAGTGCGTTCAGTTCCGGATCGTCCGTCGCGATCTGCGCGACCGTGTTGTTAGCATCCGGCGCACGCCCGTTGTAGCGGTTGTCGGCATTCGTCCAGACGCTCGATCCGTAGCCCTGTCCGTCGTCGGTGTCCTTCTGCAGGATCGTCCAGGTGTTGCCGGTCTTGTCATTGAACGGTGTGGCGTAGTAGTCGCCGCTCTCCGTGCGGGCAAACAGCCTGCTCGGGGCTTCGACCGCCCAGGTGACTTCGTCCGGGCCGATGGCGTCCAGAAGATCCGAAACGAGCAGAAGATCGCCGTTCGAGGTCACATAGACCGACGCGGGACTTCCCTGCTTAACGGTCAAGGTGTCCTCCCAGCTTGCGGTCTTTTCGTCAACATCCGCGAAAAGCTCCTTCAGCGCATACAGGTTCCGGTATTCGTCTTTGATCCGGGCATAGAAGGTCACCTGTACCCATTTGCCGCGCACGACATTTAAGGTGGGTTTGTCCGCGATCTTAACGGAGAGCGTGCGTCCGTCGGAGCTGAACGATGCGTCGGTCTCGAACTTTATAGGTGTGCCGTCGGTAAGCTCCGCTCTGTTTCCGGGCTTCAGATTCAGAGGTTTGCCGTTCCTGTCGGGTTCTCCTTCCGTGGAAACGGTCCCTTCTTTCCCGGGCTCATGATTGTTCGCTGCCTTAACGGCAATGGACTCGATGACCTTGTCGATGTCGGTGCTCGGGTTCCCGTCTTCGTCTGCGAATTCGAGGCCGTTCACCAGGGTGTCGCTGATCGTAAACTCCGTGGCTTCCAGCGGAACATAGGCCATGATGTCATAGGTGAAGTGCTGGTCGAAGTTCACGATGTCCGCGTGGACTTCCTTATTGACATATTTTTCCGCGATGGGTTTGTTGTCGTTCGCGGCAGAGAGGGAGAGACTGATCCCGAAGAGATGGATCTGGTAGACTTCCTGCTCAACGTAGTCGTGTGTGGTCTCATCGTAGATCAGTTCCTTATGAGAAGTACTCTGCAATTCAAACTTGGCGTTCCCTAAGTCAACATCCTTCGAAGAAAACAGGTAGGAAGTGGATTCCACCGGCTCCCCGGCGCCATCCCTCTTCATCGTCCACGACCCGCTCTCCTGATCGAATTCCATCTCGTATTCGACGCAGGAGAAGGTGAGCCCCGGGGTAAAGGAAACGGCCAGGGCAGTTGCCAGGTCGGCATTGACGGCGTTGTAGTCCACTTCGCCGCTTGCGGCATTGGTACGCCGCTCTTTTATTTTTTTGATCAGGGCAGCCAGATCCCTGCGGCCCTCCGCGATAGTCGGATCGATCTCTTTGTCCGTGAAGGAGAGCGGCTCGTAGGTCGCGCGCATCGTGAAGATCTTGATCGTGTTTTTTCCGTCTGTGGTCGCAAGCTCCAGCGGCAGATTGGTGCAGCCTCTCCAGAGGTTGCGGGTGGGAGAGAGCTCTTCCACGGTGTCGAACTCGCTCAAAGGGGCATTGGCGACGCCGTCGAGCGGGATGTCCGCGACATGCGCGGTCTTTCCGCCGCTGTTTGCGCTGACGCGGATGGTCACGGGCTCTTTTCTGGTATTGCGTCCCCACTCTTTATTAACATCGAGGGAGGACTCCACGCTTGCCTGATCTTCCGCGGGACCGAGCAGGAAGGTGCCGTCCGCCGCCAGACCGCCGCCGCGTCTTGCGATATTGCCGGTCACAATGACGCTGGGATTGGAAATGGAGGAGGAGGAGTCCCCATCATAACGGAGGTTGAGACGCCCGTCGGAAGTTTCGGTTTTATAGTAGAGATCTTCTGAGGAAACTGCGTTTTCATTCAACCATTTGTTGTTGGTATCTACGCCCTTAATGATAACAGTGCCGGAATCGCCGGTGTCCGCGTGGATGTCATGCCCGCCGGTCCTTCTGGTAGATGTCCAGTCGGTTGCCTGGCTGTTGAAGTTGATGTCGTCGCGTGTCTTTTGCGCTTCCGAGCTTTTCCGGATGTACTTGGTATACGGGGGGTAGTTCTCCTCACTGAGGGGAACCGTTCCGGAAGCATAGTTATCCTTGATGACGACCTGTCTTGCAGCGCCGGTATTGAAAACGGTGTTTCCGTAAGCGCAAAGCCAAAGGCCGCCGCCGGTGCCGTCGGTTCCGAGACCATCGGTCAGATCATCTGTATTTTCTTCAATGAAACCTGAAAACAACTCGCCGGCGTCCGCGCAGGGAGCAAAGGGCTGGAGCTTTTTCTGCAATTCGGAATTCATATCCTGAATGTCATCCGTCACGTTGCGAAGTACGGGTTCTGCGCCGGAGACGGCAGTGTTATGATGCACGCTCAGGCTGGTGAGGTGCATCGTGTAGGTGTACTTCGGGTGGTCTCCCATGACATAGACCGCGCCGCCAAGCATCCGGGACATATTGTCTGTCAGACTCCCCTTGATCAGCTGCACGCCGTTTGAGTCCGCCAGAATGGCGCCGCCGCGGGTGAGAGCCGTATTCTTTGTCAGGGTTCCGCCGAGCATTTCGAATTTGCCGCCCACGCGGGCATCAAACTGCGGAGACAGTCCATCGGCTCCGTTCATCAGGCCGAGCAACCAGGCGACCCCGTTCTCCGTCGCGTAGACCGCGCCGCCGCCGAACCAGGCAACGTTTTCCTGCATCGTTCCGCTCTGCATGGTGATGGTACCACCCTGCTCCGCGGTAGATCCGCCGCCGAACTGCGCGCCGACGTTTTTGGAAATGTCAGCGTTTTCGATGGTCACATTCGTATTGTCTCCCGATACCATGATGCCGCCGGTATCCCCGCGGTTATTGGTGATCCGGCCCTGGATATTGCCTTTTGCACCGTCTTTATAAATGACAGCGCCGGCGGTGGCAGTGATGCCGGTCCCCGGTACGCCTTCATCGATCCCGGCATCCTTGTTGCGGGGACGGTCAAAGCTTGCCTTATTGGCGCGCTGCGTTGCCGCATTGGGTACACGCGGCACGTTGGGTCCCTGTCCCTTGATATACTGTTTGATCTGCTGCGCGTTCTCGTAGGCCTTATCGTCTTTTACGATATAGCCGACCCGGTTGTTCTTGATGACTCCGGTCGAGCCGATATCAAATCTGGCATTTTCGCCGTATGCAACGACGGGCGCCACATAACGGGGCGTCGTATTCTTTTCACGGGAGGTCACAAAATCAGAGATGGTACCGTTTAAAGTGGCAGAGCCGCCTTCGTCGACCTGAATAAAGAAGCCCTTGGGATCGTAAGTGTTTCCGTTCAGGCTGCCGGTAAACTTATTGGCAGTGTAAACGGTCGGATCCGGACAGGTCTGCGGGGCGTTGTTTCCCGTCTTACCGGACATCGTAACATACTGATCGATGGTCAGCTCACCGCCCTGTTCCACCCTGAACATGGTCTTGTATTCTGAGAGGCCAGCTTTTGCAAAGATCGTGTGCTTTCCGGCAATGGTGATCTTCTTCTCCTTTTTGACGATGATCGTCTCGCTGCCGCCGGCAATGTCGCCTGTCAGCGTGATGTCAACTTTGTCCTCCTGTGCGTTCTCAATGGCATCCTTCAGACCCGCCCAGTCGTAGACATTGACATTTGCCATCAGAGCGGGAGAAGAGAGCGTGCCGAGCATATCGTCACCCTCGATGACCTGCGCATCCTCTGTTTCTTCCGCATCGGCTGTCTGATCCGCGGGGACATCTTCCGTGCTGTCTGCTCCTGCTTCGTCTGCCTGGATTTCCTCGACGATACTGTCCTCCTGTTCCTCCGCGGGGATCTCTTCGACGACAGGGTCTTCCTGTTTGTCCTCAGGGATATCCTCCACGATGGGCTCTTCCTCCTCCGCGTCGGTAGTTTCCTCTGCGACAGGCTCCTCCTCATCCGCCGTCGGGATCTCCTCGACGATGGTCTCCGTTTCAGCCGGCCGCTGACCGTCGGAAGAGGGAACTTCCTCGATGACTTCCGCAGCCATCAGCGGAAGAGCAATATGAGAAAACTGAATAAATGACAGTAGTGTCACCAACGCAAGCGCGAGGATACGTTTCGGCAGCAGGTGATGTTTTGAACGCATTTCAAAGACCTCCAGTATTCTTTATTAAAATCCTACCATTTTACTAAGTGACATAAATGTCAAATTATTTTTGCGTAAAATAATATCAAGGATTTTACTTCCTTGAAATTTTAATCTGTTTTAAATCATTTGAATCAATTTGGTCAATACCTATTTATAATAAGATAAGGAACCACCGTCCCTGAGGAAACCGGTC
>JAGAHC010000020.1 GCA_017627275.1 Lachnospiraceae bacterium | reverse complement strand
GCCATGACTTCGGAAGCAACCGTGATCTCAAATCCGTCTTCACGCGGTACACCCTGCATTCTGCCGCCCAGTCCGTTGACGATGTTGCGGAGCTGTCTGTCATTCATGTCGACCGCACGCTTCCAGGTGATCTGCTTGCTGTCGATGCCGAGGGCATTGCCCTGCTGGATGTGGTTGTCGAGCATGGCAGCCAGGAGGTTGTTGGCAGCACCGATCGCATGGAAGTCACCGGTGAAGTGAAGGTTGATGTCTTCCATCGGAACGACCTGTGCGTAGCCGCCGCCGGCAGCACCGCCCTTGACGCCGAAGACCGGTCCGAGAGAGGGCTCTCTTAAGGCGACAACGGATTTTTTGCCGATGGTGCGCAGCCCGTCGGCAAGGCCGACAGAGGTCGTGGTCTTACCTTCTCCGGCAGGAGTCGGTGTGATAGCGGTGACAAGGATCAGCTTTCCGTCCGGGGTGTTCGCGTGATCCTTCAGGTAGGCATAGTCGATCTTTGCCTTGTAATTGCCGTACTGTTCCAGATACTTTTCATCGATGCCGGCAGTTTTCGCGATCTCTGTAATTCTTTTCTTTTCGCACTCCTGTGCGATCTCGATATCTGTTTTGATGGTAGCCATGGTTTCTCCTTTCAATAATCGTGTTTTTTATAAAGAGCTGGTGAGATCGGATGCCTTCAGGATCTCCGCTTCGCAGCGCAGGGCTTCCTTTTCGAGCGCATCCACTTTGGCTGACATTTCTGCAACAAAGGCTTCGTCTTTGATGGAACCGAGGTTGATCTTTACGTTTAACAGGGCGGAGAGGACGGCGGTCCTGGCAAGCATGCCGCTGACAAGTCCGTCTGTCACCGCATTTTTATTGCCGCTCTTTACGACGGCAAGAGCATAGGGGAAAACCTTCGCGGCAGTCTCGGCGGATTCCAACGGGACCTGTGCCGCTGCCTTTAAGCCTTCCTGCATTTTCTCGCGGCGAAATGCCTTTTCCTCTTCGGTCTCCTTGGGAAGGGAAAGCGCATCCATGTAGCCGTTGAAAGAGGAAGCGTCCTTCTGGATGCCGGCAATGAGTTCGGCGCGCAGGAGAGAAGCCTCTTTTGCGATCTTCTGCATTTCTTCTTCGCATTCCTCATAGCCCTTTTTGCCGATGGTCAGATTGGCGACCATTTCGGAGAGAGCAGCCGCGACGGCGCCGGCCATGGCGGCAACGCTTCCGCCGCCGGGAGCGGGCGAATCAGAAGCTGTGACGGCAGCGAATTCTTCTACGGATAAATCTTTTAAATCAGCCATTGTCATTCCTTTCTGTTTTACGATAAACGGGTGAACCGGTGTCTGTATTATTCCTCGTCTTCCAGGAGACGGTTTTCCATGATCTGCTTCATGGGATCAAAGTCTTCGGAAAGCTGCAGATAGTAGCTGGCGCAGTCGATCAGCGCTTCCATCGGAAGGAGGCCTACGACTTCCGCGTCCAGGACGTTTACGCCAAAGCGTCTGGCTTCCATCTTCACAGTCTCAAATGCCTGGTAGACGGCAGTCTTCTGATAGTTGGTCAGGTTCATGGAGACCTGCATGATGCCTTTTTCGCTCAAGTCGATGCCGATGGCCTTGATGTAACGCCAGCCGCCGCCGATGTGGCGGATCCGCTTGGCGATCTTGTCGGCCACTTCAAAACGGTCGGTATCCAGGTTTACGTTGAAGGCAACAAGGGGCATACGTGCACCGATGGCGGAAACGCCGGCAGTGGGATGAATGGTGTCGGGACCGAAGTCCGGCGCCCACAGTTCCTTGTCCTGCATTTTCTCTGCCATGCCTTCAAACTGTCCCTTGCGGATGGCGGCCAGGTTCTGTCTGTGCGGTGCGGAGGCGGAGTCTTCATAAAGGAAGACGGGGACGTTGTACTTTTCACCGACGGCCTGTGCGACTTCCTTCGCGATCCGGTCCGCATCTTCCACGGTCGTGCCGCGGCAGGGGATGAAGGGAATGACGTCGACAGCGCCCATGCGCGGATGCTGGCCTTCGTGTTTGTTCAGGTCGATCAGATCAACGGCAACACCGAAAGAAGCGATCACGGCGTCACGCAGCGGTTCCGGTTCGCCGATGACGGTCACGACCATACGGTTATGATCCTTGTCGGTCTGATAGTCCAGAAGGCGTACGCCTTCCTTTCCGCGGAAGCAGTCGGCGATCTTTTCGATCTTGGCTGCGTCGCGGCCTTCGCTGTAATTGGGCACACATTCGAGTAACTGGTTTTTCACTTTTGTTATCCTCCTTTATGAGAGTTAATGTACGTGTCTGTCAGGAGCGTTCGTAACGAACGCCCGCAAGTATGGCGGCAACGCCGCTCTTTGCAAGGCAGTGCACAGCTTCGGAAGAAATGTCTCCGACGATGTGCAGTGTTTCGCCCTGAGAGAGACGGATCGTTTCCTCCTGCGCAAGCGGGATGTCGATGTTTCCCTTGAAGGCATACAGGAAGAGCTCGTCATACGAAGAAACCGCCGGCAGGTTAAAGAGAGCAGCCATCAGAGAGACTTCCTCGTTTTCCTGCATGCGGAAGGGGAGAACGAAGCCGCTGCATTTTCCCTTGCGGAGCATCAGGTTAAAGTCGGTCACTTTTCCGACGCTTATGGTGTCGGAAGCGCCGTCAAAGGAGTGGGGCATGAAAGCGGAGAGTTCGTTCACGGGGCCGCCGTCGTGCTGCAGAGAAAGCGGGCCGCTTAAGGACATGATGATACGGTCATAGTCGGGGAGCGGAGTAAAGGTGCTTTCCTCCACATCAACGGTGGCGGAAGAAATACGGAAGTCAAACGTTCTGTCGCCGTAGAGGCTTCCGGTCGGAGCGATATAGATCTCGGTGGTGGTCCCGCCGCTCCAGTTCGTGGTTTGATAGTTTTCCGGTCTGATGACGGAATAAGAAGTTTTTGTTTTCATACCACGGAGTATACGAAAAAACCGTTTTTTCCGGAATGGATAAAAAACGGTTTTTCGGTGGTTTTACTTTTTTAAATTAGGTTTTTGAACGATCAGCCTTCTACTTCCACGTCCCTCTTGACGGCATCTTCCAATGTGACGGGGCCGCCGAGAAGGGCCTCCTGAATCTTGCCGTTTTCCTTCTGCAGAGTAATGCGCAGGATTCCGCCGGGCTGGTGGACGCTGACCTGAATGGTCCCGTCCGTGATGTCTCTTGCCGCCCATACGGCGCTGGCTAAGGATCCGCTCCCGCAGCTCGATTCCCAGATGGTGGAGTCGGTCTCCCGCACCCACACAACGGGCGTCATCTCGATGCGGAAGGAGGCATCGCTCTCGGGAGTGATCTTATGCAGGAAAATGGCGCCGGCCGCATCCACATCGGTCTCTTCCTTCATATGTTTTAAGATGCTGCCTGCGGTATCGGGATCTGCCTGGTCCGCTTCAATCAGGACGTGCGAGATGCCTTCCAGATGAACGACCGGGTGGGAGAGGACGGTATCGACAGACAACGGCGCAGGCATGGAGACGGAAGCGCCGTCATCCTCCAGGGTGACGGTCAGGATATCAGCGGCACCGGAGACCTGTACGCGCACGGTGTCGCCGGGGCGTTTTCCCATCCGCTTTCCGAGAAGATAGCCGAAGCTCCGGGTGGCGTTTCCGCAGAATTCGCCGCCCATCATGCACATCGCGCCGTCCGTTCCTTCCGGATGTTCGGGCAGCAGGTAACCGACCTGCTCGGCATGCAGCGACTCATCCGAAAGCAAAACATTTCCGACGGGTGCAAACTGGGCACGGTCGATCGGCTCCTCCACGAAGGCCGTGCGGTTTCCGGCAGGATCGGCCATGATAACGGTAACGGTTTTTTTCATAAGCACCTCCTAGGATTCAGGATAGTCTTTTTTGGTGAAGTACGTTGACAGAAGTACAGAGGTATTGGAGAGTCCGAACTCTCTGGTCCGGGACAGGAGCGCTTCCAGAGCATTCGTATCCGCGACCCGGACACGTAAAAGCGCGTTATTGATGCCGATGATGTGATGGTGCTCTACGATGGAAGGCTCTTTTTCACAGAACGCACAAAACGACTCGTACTGAGCGGGCGGGACGTTCATCAGCACATACGCAGAAACGCTGTTGCCCATCTTCGCATCGTTGATGTCCGCGGTAAAGGATTCGATGACGCCGCTTTCCTTCAGTCTGGTGATGCGCTCGGCGGCAGCCGGGGCACTTAAGCTGACGGTTTGTGCGATCTCCTTGGTGGACATCCGCGCATTGTTCTGCAATAGGTTGATGATCTGAATATCTGTGCGGTCCATGTTCCCTTCTTTGCGTGAACCGGGAGGAATGGATCCTCCCGGTTCACCCTGTTAAACGATAGGATATGTTTTTTATTTATTATATATCAAACTTCCAACGTTCCGACAGCTTTTTCGACGGCTTCGATGAGAGAATCGTCTTTCAGAAGCTGTTCGCAGTAGTTGATGTCTTCGAACAGTTCGCGGTCTTCTTCGAGCGTCGCGACCTGCTTGCGGACCAGATCATAGGCGGCCTGTGTGCCCTTGCCGAGTCCCTTGTTGCCGCGCATGTCGATGCCCTGGCAGGCAACCATCAGATCCATGGCCAGAACACGTCTTACGTTGCGGCCGATCTCCGCTGCCTGTCTGGCGGCAATGGTGCCCATGCTGACATGGTCTTCCTGTCCGGCGGAAGAAGGAATGGAATCCACGCTGGCGGGATGTGCAAGAACCTTGTTCTCGGATACCAGCGCCGCGGCGGAGTACTGAACGATCATGAAGCCGGAGTTGACGCCGCCGTTCTTTGTCAGGAAGGCCGGCAGTCCGCTGTAGGCCGGGTTCACCAGACGCTCGATCCGTCTCTCGGATACGTTGGCGATCTCTGCTTCCGCGATCTTTAAGAAGTCAAACGGCAGAGCCATCGGCTGTCCGTGGAAGTTGCCGCCGGAGATGCCTGCGCGGTCTTCGGGGAAGATGAGCGGGTTATCGGTAACGGAGTTGATCTCGATGTCCACGCGTCCCTTGACATAGTCAACGGCATCCTTGCTGGCACCGTGGATCTGCGGTGAGCAGCGCAGGGAATAAGCGTCCTGCACACGGATCTCGCCCTGGCGGCTGACGTTCTTGGAGCCTTCCAGGATACGAAGCAGGTTCTTTGCGGTCACGGACTGGCCGTGATGCGGGCGGACATTATGAACACGGGGTTCCAGCGCGTCCACGACACCGTTCTGTGCTTCGTAGTTCAAAGCGTCTACGATATCCGCGATCTTCATCAGCTTGATGGCGTCGTACAGGGCAAGGGTACCGACGGAAGTCATGGCCTGTGTGCCGTTGTTGAGCGCAAGGCCTTCCTTCGCATCCAGTTCGATGGTGGGGATGCCGGCGCGCTTCATGGCTTCTGCGCCGTCAAGAAGCTCATCCTGATACCAGGCCTTGCCGAGGCCGATCATGACAAGCACCATGTGGGAGAGCGGAGCAAGGTCACCGGAAGCACCAAGAGATCCCTGTGAGGGGATATACGGTGTGACGCCCTTGTTCAGCATGGCAATCATGGTCTCGAGGGTCTCCAGACGGATTCCGGAAAAGCCCTTGGAAAGGTTATTGACACGAAGAAGGATGATTCCGCGTGCGACGTCCTTCGGGAAGGGATCGCCTGCGCCGACAGCGTGCGTGATGATGAGGTTCTTCTGCAGCTGATGGCACTGATCCTGGTCGATCACAACGTCGGAGAATTTGCCGAAGCCGGTGGTGATGCCGTAAACGACTTTCTTTTCCGCCACGAGGTCATCCACGATCTTACGGGATGCTTTTACGCGTTCGATGCTTTCTGCGGACAGTTCGACTTCAGCGTTGTTTCTGCATACGTCAACGACCTGATCGATGGTCAGATCGTTTCCGGTAATGATAACTTTGCTCATGGTTGATCATCTCCTTTTTGAAAGTGAAATAGTAGCATTTTCATTATCATAGCCGGGGAACGTCAAAAAAACGTCTAAAAAGGATCAGAACCGGACGGCCAGCTCCCTTAAAAGATTCTCCGTGACGGGATTTTTGACCTTTTCGGAGAGGAGAGAAGCTTTCTCGTAATGCAGCTTTGCCTCGCCCGTTTTTCCGGTCTTCAGACAGACCATGGCGAGGTAGCATTCCGTGCGTTCCAGGCCCCAGAAATAACCGTTCCGCTCCAGGTATTCCCGCGCTTTGTCGAGGTGAATAAAGCTTTCCGCATAGCGTTCCTGATAGTAGCGGACCTGGCCGATGTTGGAGTAGATCTGCGCCATGCCGTTGGTGACGACGGGTCCCCTGCTTTCATGGAGCGCATCATTGTAATAGGAAAGCGCTTCATCGTAGGCCCCCTGGATCCGGTAGATATCGCCGAGGTATTTCAGGCAGGCGGCAATGGACGCCTTGTAGCTGCCGGGTTTCTTTTCTTCTTCCGCCCGGAAGAGGGAGATGGCCTTGTTGAGCGTATCTTTTGCCTTGCTAAAGTCCCTCCTGCGTACCTGGCACCATCCCTTTAAACGCAGGAAGTGTGCGTAGTCTTCGCCGGTCTTGTCTTTTGTGCCGCGCAGTCCGAGCCGCACATAGGTCTCCGCCTCGTCCACGTTTCCGGTCTGGATGCAGTAATAGACCATCTGTTTGTAGCAGGAGAGCAGGTTGTCCGTTTCCTTTAATTCGCGGGATAATTGGATGCTCTTTTCGATGTGGTCGACTCCCTGCTCGTATTCCCCGACGGCGATCTCGTGGCGTCCGAGGATATAGAGCATTTCCATCTTCATGCGGGCGGTCTCCGGATCCGTCCTCTTGAGCTGAATGATGTCTTTTGCGAAGGTCAGCATCTGTTCCGCTTCGGAGAGCATGCCGAGATCGTCCTCACGGTCGGAGACTTCGGTGCGGATGACGGGAAAGTTTTCATCGGTGATCGTGTAAAAGATGCGCAGGTACCGGATCTGGTAAGGATAGGCCTTGGCGGGCTCGTTGCACCGGACGTAGTGGTAGGCGATCTTGGGGAGGTTGGAAAAACCGGAAGGGTCCCGCTTCTCATAGTCTTCCGCGAGGATCCGGTGATACGCCTGCCGTTTTCCGGCGCTCATATGGTCGTAAATATAGTTCTGGAAAAGAAGGTGCACAAACTGGTAGTAGACGTTCCAGCCGACAAGAACCTCCTTGATCATGTCCTTTTCCTGCAGCGCTTCGAGGAGGTTCAGGATCTTCAGGCGGTCCATGTCTCCCATCAGAAGCTCGACCTTGTCGATGCTGATGCGGCCGGGAAAGACGGAGAGCGCGCTTAAGAGCTCCTTCTGGTCCGGCGTCAGCGCGTCTCTGCGCGTGCGGAACATAAAGTTGATCTTTCCGGAAGAGTCTTCCGCACTGCCGCCTTCCTTCAGTGTATTCAGGATCTCTTTCAGGAAAAAAGCGTTGCCGCCGCTCATTTCATAGATCTCATGGCAGCGGGCCTTATCGGAGGCTGCCTCCGGCAGCAGGTGGGAAATGATCTCGGCCGTTTCCTGCTCGGAAAACGGATGGAGCGTCAGAAAGTGAATGCGGTCTTCCCGGACAAGCGGTTCCAGATAGGTCATGGCAAAGGCGCCCGCATTCTGATCATAGGTGCAGATCATTTTGAGCGGTCCGAACGGAAGGGCGCGCAGAAGACTGACAAGGAGCTGAAGGCTGGGCGCATCCATCCACTGGATCTCGTCAAAGGCAAGGAGGATGTTCTGCTCGGAAAGAAGAGAACGGAACAGTTCCTGAAAGGCATGCTCCACCTGCAGGTAGAACATGCGGCCGTCTTCCCGGTCCTCATTCTGATCGCTGAAAAGACCCGACAGGGTCTGAAACGCCGCGCCGGAAAGGATGTCCTGCCGCCTGTTCTGTTCGGCGTGCTGACTGATCTCGCGGAAGATATCGCGCCAGGGGTTTAAAAAGAAATCCATTCCCTGCGCGTAGCAGACCGCCTGCAGGACGAGCATTCCCTTGCCTTCTGCCAGGTGCAGGGCATGTTCCAGAAACGTCGTCTTGCCCACGCCCTCTCTTCCTTCGATGGCAAGGCAGTTCATGCGGTCTTTTTCGTCCTGATCGAGGAAGCCGCTGACATGAAACAGCTCTTTCTTGCGGCCAAAGAACGGAAGATCCTGTAAGGCAGAGTCGGCAGGCGAGTGTTCCTTCATATTAAAGATTCGTTTGAACAGGGCGCTGACCTGCTCGGAGGGCTCGACCCCCATGTCCTTTTTCAGGAGCGTTACGAGATCATGGTAGATGCGGATGGCCATGGTATAGTTGCCGTTTTCCGCGTACAGGTTCATCATCTCCAGATAGAGATTTTCGTTATAGGGATCGTTCTGCAGCAGAATGGTGCTGTAAGTCCGGATGGCTTCGGCATCCTGCCGGCGGATCGCGTCCTCCAGGTCCGCCCGGGTGGTCTTTTCGAGACTGTGCTGGAGATCTTCGCGCACGCCCTCCACCCATTCTTCAAAGTCCGGACAGTTTTTGATGTAAAAATGGTGCAGGAACAGGCCGTCCGCACTTACCTTTCCGGAAAGGACGTCATCGTAATCGATGTGCAGCGTCTTATCCGTTGCCAGGGAAAGGAGCGTATTGCCGCCCGACTTCAGGAGATCCTTTCCGAGTGCGCGCTTGATCTGATAGATGGCGTCCCGGAGCTTTTTCTTCCCGGTCCCCTCTTCCTCATCGGCCCACAGAAGACTGATCAGTTCCTCCCTGCTGGCCTGCTTTTTGACGCTCAGATAATAGAGCAGTCCTTCCGCCTTCCGGTAGGGAAAGCGGATGATCTCGCTGTCTTTCAGGATCTGGGGAGTGTTGAAAAGCCGGATTTCGATCATTTGTCTGCCTCATTCTTTCGGAAAACGCTGTTTTGCCTGAGGAACAAGATAAGTATATAAAAAAACGTCAAAAAACGTCAAATTATTCACTCCGGATTATAAAAATTAGACGTTTTGAAAAACGCGGGCGGAATGGTGCTTCAGATTATTAGACGTTTTTTTGTCGCAGCAAACGTATACTTAGGCTGTCGTTTTACCAAAAAACCGTTTCGGTAATCAATATGGAGTGTGTTCGAATGATCGAGCACGGAAAGGAGAGACCCTGTGTTAACAAACAAACAAATCGGAGAAGCGATGACCGTCAAACTGGACGCGACGCTGCCGGAGTATCCCACCTTCAAAGAAGGGATCCGCCGCGCACCGAAGCGCGATCTGGAACTGACCGATCATGAAATGAAGCTGGCGCTCAAGAACGCGCTGCGTTACATTCCGGAGGAACTGCATGAGACGCTGGCACCGGAATTCATGGCAGAGCTTCTGGAGCACGGCCGTATTTACGGATACCGTTACATGCCGAAGGAAGAGATCCACGGCAAACCGATCGATGAGTACAAGGGCGCCTGCATTCAGGGTAAAGCCATGCAGGTCATGATCGACAACAACTTAAGCCACGAGATCGCTCTGTATCCTTACGAACTGGTCACCTACGGTGAGACCGGCCAGGTCTGCCAGAACTGGATGCAGTATCAGCTGATCAAGAAGTATCTCGAGATCCTTACCGATCAGCAGACCCTCGTTGTCATGAGCGGACATCCTCTTGGACTGTTCCATTCTCATCCGCAGGCACCGCGTGTCATCCTGACGAACGGCCTTCTGGTCGGCGAAGCGGATAACCTTCGCGACTGGACGCGCATCACGGCCATGGGCTGCTCTTCCTACGGACAGATGACAGCCGGCGGCTGGATGTACATCGGACCGCAGGGTATCGTGCACGGCACCTTCAACACCATCCTGAACGCAGGCCGTAAGTTCTTAGGCGTTCCGGCAGACGGCGACCTGGCAGGTCACCTCTTCGTGACCTCGGGTCTCGGCGGCATGTCCGGCGCACAGCCGAAGGCCATTGAGATCGCAGGCGGCGTCGGCATCGTAGCGGAAGTCGATTACTCCCGCATCGAGACCAGACATTCCCAGGGCTGGGTCAGCGAGATCGCGGAGTCTCCGGAAGAAGCATTTCAGAAGGCCGCAAAATACATGGAAGAAAAGAAGGCGATGTCCATCGCGTTCCACGGCAACATCGTGGACCTTCTGCAGTACGCCGTTGATCACGACATCAAGATCGAACTGCTTTCCGACCAGACTTCCTGCCACGTTCCGTACGACGGAGGTTACTGCCCGGCAGGCATCACCTTCGAAGAGAGAACAGAGCTTCTGGCCAATGACAGAGAGAAGTTCTGCAAGCTGGTCGACGAGACGCTGACCAAGCACTTCCACCTGATCCAGGAACTGGTCAAGAGAGGCGCTTACTTCTTCGACTACGGCAACTCCTTCATGAAGGCAGTCTTCGATGCCGGCAACAAGGACATTGCCAAGAACGGACATGATACGACGGAAGGCTTCATCTTCCCGTCTTACGTAGAAGATATCTTAGGACCCGAACTGTTCGACTATGGATACGGACCGTTCAGATGGTGCTGCCTCTCCGGCAAGCATGAAGACCTGGTCAAGACAGACCATGCTGCCATGGAGATCATCGATCCGAACCGCCGCTTCCAGGATCGCGACAACTGGGTATGGATCCGCGACGCGGAGAAGAACCAGCTCGTCGTCGGTACACAGTGCCGTATCCTGTATCAGGATGCGCTCGGCCGCCGCGACATCGCGCTGAAGTTCAACGAGATGGTCCGTAACGGAGAGATCGGACCGGTCATGCTCGGCCGCGACCACCACGATACCGGCGGAACAGATTCGCCGTATCGCGAAACTTCCAACATCTATGACGGTTCCCAGTTCACAGCCGATATGGCAACACACTGCTTCGCCGGCAACTGCGCACGCGGCATGAGCCTTGTGGCGCTGCACAACGGCGGTGGCGTCGGCATCGGCAAGTCCATCAACGGCGGCTTCGGCCTCGTGCTGGACGGCTCCGCGCTGACGGACCAGATCATCATGGAATCCATTCCGTGGGATACCATGGTCGGCGTTTCCCGCAGAAACTGGGCTCGCAACGAGCACTCCATGGAGACGGTTGCGGAATACAACGAGAAGTTTGCCGGACAGGATGCCATCACGATGCCTTACATCGCATCGGATGATCTTGTGGAGAAGACCTTCGCAGCGGCAAAGAAATAATCGCAGAACCTTTCTGACGGGAGGCACGTCTCTGGGACGTGCCTCCCGGTTTATGGAGAGACGAACGACGGCTCCGGATCTATAAAGGAGCAGGAGGAGAAAAGAATGGCCAAACTGTATATCAAACACGCATCGGAACTGGTGACCTGCAAGGGAAAGGCTCCGAAGCACGGAAAGGAGATGTCGGAGATCGGGATCATCGAAGACGGCGCCGTGCTGATGGAGGACGAGACGATCGTAAAGGTCGGGACCACGCAGGAACTGGACGGTATAGTGGATGAAAAGGACTGCACCGTCATCGATGCGACCGGGAAGACCGTTCTGCCCGGATTCGTAGATTCCCATACGCATTATATTTTCGGCGGATACCGTGCCGACGAGTTCACCTGGCGCCTGAAGGGGGACGACTATATGTCCATCATGGAGCGCGGCGGCGGGATCAATGCCACCGTCGTTCCGACCAGAGAGGCGACCGAGGAGGAACTCATCGCCATCGGCCGCGAACGGATGAACCGGATGCTGGAATTCGGCGTCACGACCGTGGAAGGAAAGAGCGGCTACGGCATGGACGAAGAGTGCGAACTCAAAATGCTCCGGGCTATGAAAAAACTGGATGAGGAACATCCGGTGGACGTCGTCAGAACGTTCCTCGGCCCCCACAGCGTGCTGCCGGAGTGGAAGGGAAAAGAGCACGCGTTCATCGACTACATGCTGACAGAGGTCATGCCGAAGGTCCGGGAAGAAGACCTTGCGGAGTTTGCCGACATCTTTACCGAGAAGGGCGTCTTTAATGCGGAAGACACCGCCTACTATCTGAAGCATGCCAAAGAAATGGGCTTCAAGCTCAAGGCCCACACCGACGAGATGTTCCCGATCGGCGGCACGGAAGTCGCCGTCAAGGAGGGAGCGTTCTCCTGCGATCACCTCCTGAAGGTGACCGACGAGGGCATCCGGCTTCTGGCGGAAGGAAACACGATCGCGACCCTTCTTCCCTGCACGGCATTCTGTTTGAAGGAACCCTTTGCGCCGGCCAGGAAGCTGATCGACGCGGGCTGCGCGGTGGCGCTGGCTTCGGACCTCAACCCGGGCAGCTGCTTCACCAACAACATCCCGCTCATCGTGGCGCTCGGCTGCATCCACATGAACATGTCCATCGAGGAAGTCATCACGGCACTGACGATCAACGGCGCGGCCGCGATCGACCGGGCTGACCGCATCGGCAGCATCGAAGAAGGAAAGCAGGCGGATCTGGTAATGTTAAAGTTCCCGTCCATTAACTATATGCCTTACCACACGGCGATCAATCTGGTCGAACGTGTGGTCAAAAAAGGAAAGACGGTCTACGAAAAGGTCTGGTGAAAGACAGACAAAACCGTACACAGTGGTATAAAATAGATGCAGAGATTGTCTTTTGGACCGTCTCTGCATTGTTTTTATATAATATAATTAAGAAGATAAAGGAGAAAGAAAATGGATAACAAGGCGATGTATAAGCTCTCTTACGGACTGTTTGTCCTGACAAGCGCTTATGAAGGAAGAGACAACGGCTGCATCACCAATACGGCGATCCAGGTCTCTTCGGAACCGAATCGAATCAGTGTTGCGGTCAATAAAGCAAATTTTACGCACGATATGATCGCGCAGGCAAAGAAGTTCAATATTTCGGTGCTGAGTGAGGAAGCGGATTTCGAGATCTTCAAACACTTCGGTTTCCAATCCGGGAGAGACACGGATAAGTTTGCTTCGTTCAAAGAGTACGAAAGAGCGGAAAACGGGATTTTGTATATCAAAAAAGGAACCAATGCGTTCTTCAGCGTCGATGTGGAGCAGATGATCGACCTGAATTCCCATACGCTCTTTATCGGACAGCCCACAGCCATGGAAGTGTTGTCCGGGACGCCTTCCTGCACCTACGCGTATTATCAGGAGAACATCAAGCCGAAGCCGGAAAAGAAGGAGAACACTTCCGGAAAAACGATCTGGCGCTGCAAGGTCTGCGGTTATGAATACGAGGGAGAGGAACTGCCCGAAGACTTTATCTGTCCGATCTGTAAGCATCCGGCATCGGATTTTGAAAAGATCGTTTCTGTCTGATGGGGGACCGCATGAAGTTTCAGCCCATTTCGCTGGATCTGAAGGACCGTCTTGTTCCGCACTACCATGCGTTCAGCGGACGCTCCTGCCAGCATTCCTTCGTGTCTTCCTACTGCATGGCAGGGAAATACGGCGACGAGGTCTGCCTGGAAGACGGGTTTCTTTTTACGCACAGAAGTCTCCGGTCCACGGATTCGGAACGGATCTATCTGTTTCCGTTGGGAGACATGACAGAGGAGGCGGCTGTCTGCAGGGCAGTGGAAAAAGTGCTCCTCGACGCCCATGACCATCACGCAAGGGTTACGTTCCGGACCGTAACGGAAGAAGCGGCAAAGATCCTGCAGACGCATTTTGCGGACGTGTTCCTGACGGAAGAAGTCAGGGACTATGCCGAATACATCTACACCCACGATAAACTGGCGCTTCTTGCAGGGCATGAGATGGCCCATAAGCGCTACGATCTGCACACCTTCGAGCGGGATTACGCGGGACGGTATACGGTCAGCGTCATTCAGACGCCGGAACAGATCGGGGAGATCCTTCCGTTTCAGGAATGGTGGATGGAAGAAAAGACCGAGCATGAGGAAGACGTGCAGCTGGAAAGGGAAGACGAATCGATCCGGCTGGGACTGGCTCACTTTTTTGAACTGGGGCTCTCCGGTATCATCGTCTATGTGGACGGAAAGATGGCGGGGTATGCCTATGGGGCGCCGCTTTCTGAAGACAGTTACGATGTCATGATCGAAAAAGGCAATCGGGAGATCCCGGATATTTATAAGGTCTTGAACCGGGATCTGGTCCTGTTTTGCTGCAAGGAGTACGCCTACATCAACCGCGAGGAAGACCTCGGGGTCGAAGGACTGCGCACGGCAAAGCTTTCCTATAAGCCGGACATCCTGCTTAGGAAGTTTATCGCAAGAGAAAAGGAAACCTATGAATAAGCTGACTGCCAACTTCTCTTTATATACGATCACGTTCTTTTCGGCCATCCAGTATGTGTTCCTGGCGAATGTCCCCGACTCCGTGTCGAGCTTTGCCTTTTTGTCCGTCACTAATTTCATCGGCTTTTTTATCACCCTGTCCGTCTTTTCGGGAGAACTGAAGCGGCTGGATAAAGAGCAGGTCCTGCAGGCCTTCCTCCTGTCCCTGGAACTGATCGGCTTCAATATCTTTCTGCTGCTGGGGTCGAGAGAGACGGACGCCACGACGACGGCCTGCGTGCTTTCCACCTACTTTGTTTTTATCGTGCTCCTGTTGCAGCTCTTCTTTCATGAGAGACCGGACCGGTATAAGCGCATCGGGATCCTGGTGGTGTTTATCGGGGTCTTCTTTATGATGGACGCCGATATCATGAGCCTGTTCAACCGGGGCGTTTTGTTCCTTGTCATTTCAGACATCTTTTTCGCGGCCTATCTCCTGACGGTCGAGCGGTATGCTTCTTCGTCCAACCCCTCCGTCATCGCGATGGGGCAGACGTTCTTCAACTTCCTGATCGCCACTGTCTGCTGGGGGATCGAGGCGGCGCTCCTGCACGTGCCGTTTGCACTGCCTAAAGAACCGAAATTCTGGGGGAGCGTGTTCTTCATCAGCTTCTTTATCCGCGGGCTGTACGGCATCGTGCAGATCTACGCGCAGCGCTATGTGAGTTCCCTCAATGTCGCCCTCATTTTCTCGACAGAGATCATTATGACGATGCTGTTTTCTCCGATCCTTGCCAGGATCTTCAATACACAGCCGGAAGTCATCACGCCGCTGCGCCTCCTCGGCGCCCTGGTCATGGTGTTCGGAATCCTGATCTCAGACCGGGAGGTGGCGGAGAAGCTCAGAAAGGGGATCGCGCATGGGCAGTCGTAAGTTTCTTGCCAAAGAGAGCGCCTTTGCGATCGCGGCTGCGGCGGTGATCTACTTTCTGTTGGATTATCCCATCCGCATCAGCGGCGCCTACAACTTTCCGACGGGCATCGGGATCAAAAGTTTCCTGCCCTTCGTATTCGGACTCTACCTCGGACCTGCCGGAACGATCGGGGCAGGCATCGGCGCCGTCTTTACTTCCTTTGTGGCGAAGGCGCCGCTCATCGAGTGGTTCTCGGAGGTGCTCTGCGTCCTCATCATCGGATTCGGCATGTGGTTCTTGTGGTTTACCATGAACCGGGACGGCAATGTCCGTCTTGAAAAGCCGAAAGATTACAGGAACTATATCCTCCTGGTCGCCCTGCTTTCCGCGATCAGCGGACTGGGTGCGGCGTCGATCGAGGGCCTGGAGGAATTCTTCCCGACCTTCCTCGGGTACCTGGTCAGCGGCTACCTTGTCAGCGGGCTCATCGTGATCCTGCTCGGCGGCATTTTCTGCCTGGAGCCCGTCATGCCCTCCTGGTGCGAGAAAAACAGCGATGTTGTTTTCTCGCTGACAAAGGACGTCGGACTGGATACGGTCAACGAGCAGATCGAAGAGACGGCGCTTTTGAAGGGGATCGGGATGAAGAGGGTCTTTGAGATCGAAAACTGTCTGGAAGAAGTCTATCTGCGTCTGCGGAAAGAGCTTCCCGATTCGGATATTCTCGGTAGAATGGAGATAGGGACCACGATCTCGCTGCGGATCTTCGCAAAGGGAAAGAATTACGATCCGCTTGCGGCAGGCAAGGAAGAAGACGAGATGGATCTGGCCGGTCTGAAACTGATCCGGCACAGGGCGCTCAGAGCTTCCCACACATACAGGAACGGAGAAAACAGAGTTCATGTGGTGGTTTAAAAGGAGTGTGTTATGAACGGGAAAAGAACACCGATCAAACGACGTGTCCAGATCATCGTGATGCTGGTGGCGCTCTTAGCGCTCATTCTGTCCGGCGGCATTGCCGTCTATAATACGCTCTCTCTTCGAAACGGCAGTATCAACGCCCTGACGGACCAGATGGAAGTGAACCTCTTAAACACGGTCTCGGATAAGGCGGCGCTCGCCAAATCGGAATTTGAAAAGTACGAAGAATATGTCCGGGACTTTTCACAGCTGATCCATAACATGTATGTGAATCCGTACAATTACATAACGGATGAAGTGAAGCCGCCTTCACGGGAAAATAAGGACGTCTTCGCCATGCAGCGCTACCTCCGGGATGAAAACGTAAAGTTTGCGGACATCCGCAGAGAGGTGGGACTGTTCGGGAACCTCGAGCCGTACTGGGAGGCGACCGTCGCCAGGAACGCGGACGTCATCACGACGGTCTACATCGGAACGGAGACAGGACTCCATGTGGCCTACGATACCTTTTCCGATATCGGCGTCGTGGACGGAAGCCCCGAATCCTACTTTGACTATTCGGAGTCCGAGTGGTATGTGCT
>JAGAHC010000019.1 GCA_017627275.1 Lachnospiraceae bacterium | reverse complement strand
GTAAAACTTCATGCTGTTCCTTTCTCGAGATCTTCTTCCTGCTCGGGAGGAAGCTCGGCATAGCTGTCCACCGCTTCCGTCAGCTTATCGACCGGGAACCACAGCAGGAACTGGGCTCCTTTTTCGGAAGAAGTGACTTCGATCGATCCGTCGAATTTTTGTTCCAACAGGTCTTTGACCAGTGTCAGTCCAAGTCCCCGGTTGATGTCTCCGGTGTCTTCGTCATACTTTGTGGAAAAACCGGGCACAAACATCACCTCTTTGATGTTTTCCTCGATCCCCGGTCCGTTGTCTTTTACTTCGACGACACAGTACGGCCTTCCGTTTTTTACCATATCGCGGCACCGTACAAAGATCTCTCCGTGGTGGGTAGGAGAAAGAGAGGTGAGCGCGTCGACGGAATTATTCACCAGGTTCCGCACGATGCTGGTGAAGGCAAAGTGCTTCTGGATCCGGTAGTCCGTTTCATAACTGGTATAGATGGAAAGGTGAAGCCTTGCCGTCATGCTGGCCCGGTCGATGTCCGCGGAAAGGATCTGCAGAAGCTCGCTTAAAAGGAGGGTCGGGCTGTCCTTGAAGCCGATCAGGAAGTTATCATGGATGCCCTTGATGACCCGGCGGTAGCCCTTTTTGACCTCGTGAATGTCCTTGGCGATGGTTAAAGAGGTGTTCTGCAATTCCTTCGGGTAGTTGTCCTCCTGCAGGGTCCTGTACAGGGAGAACGCGTTTTTCATGATGTCTTCGATCTCGTTCATGTTTTTCTGCATGAAATAGACTTCGCTGTTTAATGTCGCCGCCATCAGAAGGAGCTGCTTGTAGTTGGCTTCGTGCTCCTGCCGTGTTAAGAGTGAGTAGTTGATGTCGAGGATAATGCAGACCAGAAGAACGAGAAGGCTTCTGACAAGGGCCAGTATGAGAAATCCCTGAAAGGTCGCAATCGAAAAGGTGGCAAGAGAACTCAGGGCACGGACGGAGAGCTCCACACAGTTGGAGCAAAAATCACAGAGCGCGATGCGCAGATAATAATTGTGATAAGGGGTATACCCGAACCGGTAAAACAGCTTGCAGAAGAAGAAGGCGTAGGCAAAGAAAAATGCCATATCCGGCAGTACCAGATGCATCGAGTCCACGACGTTTCCGCTTTGCATGATCATGACCACCAGGCGAAAGAGCGGAGAAGCCAGCGCGATCAGGCAGATGGAGCGAAACGGGTTGAGATCCCGGAACAAATAGAGGAATACGGCCATCATCAAAGGAGAAAAGGCGATGATGAACCCGTCGGCAAACATATTCAGATAGATCTGAGAGGAAAGGGCGGTTCCCGCCGCCATCAGAATATACTTTGTCCGCTTGCTCATACCAGTATTATATCATTAATACTGCACAAAGAACGGCCTTTATTCCTGTCGATTCTACCGTTTTTGAACAATTTCTGAGACCGTTTGAAGCAGTCTGATTCTTTTTGAATTCTATTCATATAATGAATACAACAACACAGTTTTACTGTTGCAGAAGGCACATTAAGGGAGTGAAAAGAAAGGAGCAAACAATGAAAAAAAGGATAACAGCTGTCGTTCTGGCCTGTATGATTGCCTTTGGACTCGTGGCGTGCGGCTCATCATCCCCGGCACCTGCTGCAAGCAATTCGGAAGCAGGCGGCGGTGAAGCTGCCGCAGAGGGGGATGTCATCAAACTTGGCTGGCTCGGCGCGCTCACGGGAGACGGCGCCGTCTGGGGCACCTGCGAAAGCCAGACCCTGGAAATGCTGATCGAACAGAAGAACGCGGAAGGCGGACTTCTCGGAAAACAGATCGAACTTGTGAAATATGATACCAAGGGAGATGCCAATGAAGTGGCAAACGTAACGACGAGACTGACTTCGCAGGACCATGTTTCCTGCATCATCGGTCCCAACTCCTCCGGACAGGCCATCGTCATGACCGGTATCCTTGCGGATGCCAAGACGGCCGGCATCGCGACCGTTGCAACCGGAGAACGCGTCACCGTGGATAACGGAAAACTGAATGAGTACAATTTCCGCATCTGCTTCATCGACCCGTATCAGGGCGCTGTCGTCGGATCCTATGCGGCAGACAAACTGGGCTGCAAGAGAGCCGGTATCCTGTATGACCAGGGATCGGATTACTCCGAAGGCTTTAAACAGTACTTTACAGAGAAATTCGAAGAGCTCGGCGGCGAAGTCGTCATCGAGAAGGCATACAGCGCGGGCGACCAGGACTTCCGTGTCCAGCTGACCGATATTAAGAACGCGGATGTCGACTGCATCCTGATCCCTGTCGGCTCCAACGGCGACCTCTTTGTTATCGTTCCGCAGGTGGACGAACTCGGCATCGACGCAGTCCTTCTGGGCGGCGATACCTGGCAGTCTGAAGACGTGAACAAAAAAGCGGGCCCTCGCCTTGCGGGTTCTTACGTCTGCAACCACTATGACAGCACGGACCCTGCTCTGAAACCGCTGCAGGATGCCTATCATGCAAAATACGGCGACGATGCCACCATCGAAGTCAACGCCTACATGGCAAACGACGCCTTCTTACTGTGGTGCGCAGCTGTGGAAGCAGCCGGCACTGCGGATCCGGAAGCCGTTGCGGCACAGCTGACGAAGGTGGAAGTGGACGGCCTGACCGGACACATCAAGCTTTCCGAAGAGGATCACAATCCGATCGGCAAGGAAGCCGCCATGCAGACCTACGTCTATGACGAAGCCAAGAAAGAAAACGTAGAAACCTTCGTCGAAAAGTACAGCCCGAAGTAATACGAGAGTTTTGAAAAAAGGGCGATCTGTATCAGGTCGCCCTTTTCCTTCATCTGGAAACTGCGTCTTTGACAAATGAGGGAGATGACGATATGAATGTGTTTCTACAGCAACTGATCAACGGCCTTTCCATCGGCAGTATCTATGCGCTGATGGCTGTCGGATATTCCCTGGTCTACAGTATTCTGAATTTCTCCAATTTTGCGCATGGAAGTGTCATTATGCTGGGGGCGTATTTCGGCTATTTTGCCGTTTCACTGATCATACAAAACCCCATCGTTGCCTTTCTTGTGGCATCGATCGGCTGCGGTCTGGTGGCGGTCGTCCTGGAAAAACTGGCCTACAGACCCTTAAGACTGCGCAATGCGCCGAGCCTCTATTTCATCATCGCCGCCATGGGCGCGTCCATCTTTATCGAAAACATGGTCGTTGCCACCATCGGCCCCAACTTTAAGACTTATCCGCCCATTTTTGAGAAGCCGGCCATCTCCTTACGGGACGGAGCGCTGATGATCTCCAAAATGGATATCCTGATGTTTGGCATTGCGGCGATCAGCATGCTGATCCTTGTTTATATCCTTGAAAAAACAAAGATCGGACTGGGGATCCGGGCCACTTCCTACAGCTCCAAAGGGGCAACGCTCATGGGCGTCAACGTGGATCGCGTGATCTTCACCATCTTTCTTCTGGGCGGGATCCTGGCGGGTCTTGCGGGAACGCTTTACGGGATGCGCTATAAGGTCTATCCCCAGATGGGTGTCATCACCAATAAATCCTTCGTGGCAACTGT
>JAGAHC010000018.1 GCA_017627275.1 Lachnospiraceae bacterium | reverse complement strand
TGCATTTGTATGCCAGCGTGGCGCCATGAATATGGCTGTTACAAAAGAGAGACTAACCCGCTTTGGATTAGTCTCAATGGTTGACTACTACACCGAAAGGTGTGTCACTTGTTAAGTTGGTTGAACCGCCGTGTACCGAACAGTACGCACGGTGGTGTGAGAGGTCGGCGGCCTCATGGCCGCCTCCTACTCGATTGCGGGAGTTTTGACCTTTCCCCGCGTTTGTAGTAAAACGTTAATGAAGGATAAAACGTGTCGAAAACGATAGGGAGGATAGAGATGAAAAGGAATTGGAAAGCACTTTTATCAGTGATGCTGATTATGATGCTGGCTCTGACAGCCTGCGCCTCGACACCGTCACAGACGCCGCAGGAAGCGCCGGCAGAGAGCGCAGGAGAAGCAGCAGCAGAAAGCACGGAAGCAGAGGAAGCTGCGGCAGAAGAAGCTGCAACAGAAGAAACGGCGGAGGAAGCACCGGCCGGCGTCCTGCAGAACAAACTGTTTTCCATAGAACTGCCGGAAGATGTGTTGGACATCTATGACGCAGAGATCACGGACGAGAGCATCCGCATCTACCACAAGGCATCCAGAGAAAACTACGGCGGCTTTGCCTTCGGGTTTTCTGCCTTTGAAGATCCGGGCGATTACTTCGGCGGCATGACACCGAAGATCGGCGAGGTCACGGGAGCGGACGGCAAGCTTTACGATCTGGTGAGCGAGCGCCCGTCGGATGTGCAGTACGACTTTGAGAATAAGGAAGCAGAGGAAGAGTACAGAAAGCTCTATGATATCTTCGGAGACGTATCCGAGACCCTGACCGGCGTGGAAGGCGCGACGGTCGCACTCGGCGCCGGCACGAAGGGCGAAGACCTGTATGCAGAGCAGCTGGCGAAGCACAGACAGAGCATCGAAGAAGGATGGGATGCCTCCAAACTGGAAGAAGAGGACATGAGCCCCATGTACGCGGTCATCGCCGCAAGTACGGAGAATCCCATGGACCACATCGGCTATGCCTATCGCGACAGCAACTATGACGGCATCGACGAGCTGTTTGTCGGCGAAATCACAGAAGGCGAGTGGAAGGGCATCGTGTATGATGTCTACACAATCGCGGACAGAAAGCCCGTCCACGCGATGAGCGGAACGGACCGCGCCAGACTCTACGCATTGGAATCCGCCGACCTGTGCTGCGAGTATTCGGGGGGCGCGGGCTTAAGCGGCTATCGCTATATCAGCATCGAACCGGGAACCGGAGAAGTTGTGCAGAGCGTTGACTTCAAGATCGATACTTACGAAGATCCCGACGCACCCTGGTTTGTCTCCTATTCCTTCGATCCCGAAAATCCTGAGTGGGAAGCACTTTCCGAAGAGGACTGGGAACAGAGACGCAGCAACTTCGGCGAGTACGAAAGATTCGACTATACACCGCTTTCGGAATAAAGATATTTGCGCGTTATAAACATCCTGAAAAACAAGATTACGTTTCTTTACAGCCTGCTCGTCGTTCTGGCGGGCCTTGTGACCTGTGTTTTCAGTTTTTGCACCGCCATTTCATTTCGTCTCTATGAGCAAAATGACCTGTTCGACTATCACCGGGAGAATATCCCGGTGCTGGTCGTCTTGTCTGCGCTCGTGCTGTTGTTTGGCTTCTATGTGTATAAAAAGGATCTCGGGAAGGAAGGGACCTGGATACGGGCGGCCCTCGTCTTCTGCGCCATCTACTGCCTCTTTATGATCGGGATGATTGACGGCCGGGCGACGACGGACGCGCTGACCCTGGACGGCATCACCAATCAGTTCATGGAGGGCGATTTTACGGAGCTCCTCGAGAAGGGAACGTACATCGGGACCTATCCCTTCCAGCTGGGTTATGTCCTCTGCGGGCAGATCCTGTACGTCCTGTTCGGGCGCAGCAAGTTTGCGGTCTATATGCTCCTCAACGCGGCGGCCATCCTGTACACGGTCTACTGCCTGTACCGGATCACCAAGGAACTGTACGAGGATGAAAAGACAGCTCGCTTCTTTGCGCTCCTGTCCTTTGGGCTGCTGAATCTCTATACGTTTTCCACCTTTGTCTATAACGACATCTGGAGCTTCGGCCTGCAGGCGGGCGCGATGCTGTATCATCTGCGGTTTTTAAAACGCGGGCAAACGCGAGACGAAGGGAAGGCGATCCTTCTCATCGCAATCGCCTATGTCGTGAAGACCAACTGTCTGATCGCAATCATCGCCATGGCGATGACGCTGATCATGAAGTTTATCGAAAAGAAGGGCGGCGCGCGTCTCCTCGTGATGGCGGCCTGCGTGTTCCTTTTATCCTACGGTCTGCGTACCGTGATCTTTGAAGGTTACCGGATGGCATCCGGCGCAGAGCGCATCTCGGAGGGCGTTCCCGCGACCGCTTACTTTGCCATGGGAATGGAAGAGGCGGAAGGAAAGTATGGTTGGTACAACGGAACCAACGTCGGCCTCTACCGCGAAGGCGGGTGGGATGCGCAGAAGACCGGAGAGCTGGCAAAACAGAGAATGGGCGAGCACCTTCGGTTTTTCAAAGAGCATCCGAAGTATTTTGTGGAGTTTTATGCGCTGAAGTTTTTATCGCAGTGGGGCGATCCGACGTCCGTCTCGATGCGCGAGCTGGAGCTGACGGGGCGACACGGCAGGACGAATGCCGTGAAGGAAAGCATCGTCTACGGGAGAGGCCGGGATGTGCTGCACATCGGCATGAACGTATTTCATTTCCTGCTGTTTTTGCTGTTCTCCATAGAGGGGATCCGGCTTTTGCGAAAGAGAAAGATCGGCGAAGGAGAGGCCTTCCTGCTGATGTTTATTTTCGGCGGAATGGCGTTTCACCTGCTCTGGGAAGCGTCGAGCCGCTATACGCTGCGCTACGTGCTGTACTTGCTGCCGTTTGCGGCGCACGGGATGAAGGTGTGCTTCGACCGGATGACGGCTATGGCGAACAGGACCCGGCAAGGGGCGTAAGTTAAAGGGAGTGGTTTTTACAGTGTGCGCGGACGGCGTTTGTTCTGCCAAAGGATTCCCAGCAGGCACAGAACGCTGACGAGAGATAGAAGCTCCGCAAGACGCCAGTACAGAGGTTCGTGAAAGCGCACATCGACGATCCCGGAAAAGCCGGACGGAAGGGTAACGCGCACGCGATGGTTTTCGCCGACGGATACGGGGAGCGATTCCCCGGTGGACGCCAAGGCCCTGTAGCCGCTGTAATTCCATATCGGCAGATCGAAAGACGCTTCCTGTGAGGAGGCGTTTTCTGCTGTCAGGGAAAAGTGCAGGCCGTTTCTTGCGACCTGCGCTAGAGACAGCGCGTCATCGAGGACATGCAACTCGGTATCCGTGATCTGATCCAGATCCACATCGTTATAAACATAGAGCGTTTCGGCATACGGTGTGATGCCGGCGCTGCTGTACGGCGTCATCGACTCCGCGGCGGCGATGTATTCTCTCGCGAGCAGGACGTTCTGGGAAAGCGCGAGCGCAAAGAGAGAAAAGCAGACGGCGAGGAAGAGCGTCTGTTTGTTTCGCCACATGTCTTTGAGCGCCTGCAGAGTGTAAACGGCAAGCACGACGAAGGCGACAGCCGCGATGGAGAGGTAGCGGCTCTTGATGCGCATGAAGGAACCGATGAGCGCGTCCGTGAACGGCAGGACGCGGTTCAGTGCGTCGTAGGGGAAGGCTTCCATCGACATAAAGACAGCGAGGAGCGCCACGAGGAAGGAGACGTAGAATCCATTCTTCTGTTTCTTAAATCCGCCCGCAATCAGGACAAAGGCGGCGACGAGCAGCAGGAGACCGATCGCCCATCCGGGCGAGTAGGAGAGTTCGCCCTGCTTCAGAAACACCTGCTGCAGGGAGATCCCCGAGTTGGCAAAGATCTCGTTCGAACCGGTCGCCTCGATGTCGTTCTTTAAAAAGTAGTCGAGGAAGGGAACGATGAAGCCGGCGTTCAGGCAGAGCGTGAAGAAGGCGGCGGAAACGACGGCGAGAAGTCTTTTCGCGGTAAAGAAGGTCCTGCCGCAAAGGAGGCAGGTGATGACGCAGAACACCAGCACCATGCGCACGGAGATGACATGGCTTTGCATCACGCCGGTAAAACCGAGAGCCAGCGCAACGGCGCCTGCCTTGTATTTTTTCCTGCCGATCTCTATGAGGCCGAGCGCGATCAGCGGCAGAAAGACCATGGCTGCCGCTTCCCCCGCGGCGCCGCGCGGGTAGGTATTCATAAAGTAGCGCACGCTCAGCGCATACAGGGCGGAGGAAAAGAAGCCGATGACCTTGTCGCCGGAGATCTTCCGGAAGGAGATGTACGAGACAAGGATCGCCAGCAGGTTCATGCCCATCCCGTAGAAGCGGTAGCTCACGAAGAGCGGGACGCCTGCCAGATAGAGGAAGGCGGCCGGGTACAGGAAGAGATCCGGGTAGTAGACGCCGACCGGCAGGCCGTAGTCATTGAACCATCCCACCTGCATCCGCACGGGGAAGTCGCCCGTTCGCAGGCCTTCGGCGATGTACTCGACACGCAGCATGTGGAAGTTCGTGTCGTGACCATGCGGGTAGAACGATTCAAAAAACGGAAGATTCATCGCAAAGAACACAAGGACGAATCCGATCGGAATGAGGCGGGACGCGGTGTCCGGTGCACGGAACAGCGCGTAGACAAAGAGGCCGGCCAGATACAGTCCCGCAAGGATAACGAAGGCTCGGAGGAAATAATAGAGCACGGTCATGCCGCGCATATAGGTGATGTGCAGGGCGTGCGGCCGAAAGGCGCTGTTTTCCGTCGTCGGGAAGAAACGGAAGTGCGTATTCAGCTCCTCGCTGTCGATGTAAAGACGGAAGGAGAGGAAAGTCTTTTCCGGAAAAAAGGTAAAGATCGTACCGCGCATGCCGTGCATCGAAGAACTGTCCTCGAGCCCGTCCGCCTGGACGACGGCCATCGCGTAATCTTTGGCTTCGTAGGGCACTTCCACCGTGTAGATGCCCTTTTGCAGAAGAACGTTTTCGGCATCGTAGGAAGCACGTCCGATTTCCTCCGCCTGCAGCGCAGCAGTGTCAAAAGAAAACCCTTCACGGGAAGCCGTAAAAGGGAAGGCGTAAAAAAGACTGATGCACAGCGAAAGAAGAAGATAAAGAAGCGAGAAGAGGAGGATCTTTTTCTTCATGCTTTTTTGCCTGTCCGCTCCGCGACGATGTACTTCGGACGCGCCTTGATCTCTTCATAGATCTTTGCGATGTAGTAGCCGATGATCCCGAGCGACACCATCGTGATGCTGCCGATGAAGCCCTGCAGCAGGATGACGGTCGTAAAGCCGGAGAGCCCGTTTCCGAACAGCCGCTGGCACAGGGAGATGATGCTTAAGATCAGCGTGGCGATAAAGGTGATGACGCCGAGCACAGTGACGATCTGCATCGGGAATGTCGAAAACGACGAGATGTTCGAGAGCGCGTAGCGCACCAGCGCAAACGTCGACCATTTGGTGCTGCCGGCCAGGCGGGGCGCCACTTCATAGGAGACGGTCGTCGAGCGAAAACCGATCCAGTTTGTGAGCGCGCGGAAAAACGTCTTTTTCTCCGGCATGGAGAGGAGCGTTTTGACGGCACGCCCGTCGAGAAGTTTGAAATCCGAGGTGGCCGACATGTCGACGCCGGTCCCGCCGGAGAGCATTTTGTAAAAGAATTTCGCGAAGAGGCCGTGCGTCACGCTTTCCTTTCCGCGGTCCGACTTGATCCCTTCCACGACTTCGAAGCCTTCTTTCCAACGCGCAACCATTTCCGGGATCTTTTCCGGCGGCTGCTGCAGGTCGCAGTCCATCACCACACAGGCATCGTTCTCCGACGTGCCTGCTTCCGCAAGCCCCGCGTAGATGGCGGCTTCTTTTCCGAAATTTCTCGAGAAGGAGACGCCGCGGACGAGAGGATCCTTTTCGGAGAGAGCACAGATCTCCTGCCAGGTCCGGTCGGAAGAGCCGTCGTTGACAAAGACGATCTCGTAGGGCTGCGCGTCGGCGCAGTTTTGCAGCGCGGCATGGACGGCCGCGGCAGCAGGCGGGATCATGGCTTCTTCATTGTAGGCGGGAATGATGATCGTCAGCATGTCAGGACACCATCTTTCGGATACGCGCGCGGACGGCGCCTTCGATGTTTTCGGAAAGCCGGTCGATATACAACCGTTCAAACAAAATGCCGCGCGCTGTGTCGATGAGCAGACAGATGACAAAGATCATCAGCGCGATGGCGAGCACAAACAAAAGGACCACCGGGAAGGGGTACTCCGCGATGTGCACGAACAGATCGTTCAGGATAAAGCGCAGCACCAGCGGGTGCGCGTGGATCAGATAAACGCCGAAGCCTGCCGGCGCGAAAAACCTTGCAAAATTCCAGAGCGTGCTTTTCGGTACATAGGACGCGAAAAGGAGAAGATAAAACACGGCCATCAGGAAGACCGCCGGCGACAGATAGGAAAAGTAAAACCCGTCATGCGGACGGAGGGGGACCGTTTCGGAAAAGCGCTCCATCAGAAACTGGAAAAAGAAAAGCAGGATCCAGCAGACGAGGATGCCAAGCAGCGCGCGCGATGGCGGAAAGACTTCGTAGAGGCGTACTTTCCGGATGACGGCGCCGATGAAATACAACACGGCCAGCCACACAAAGGAATAGCCGTAGTACAGCCCGAACGGATCCGCGAAGTGCGAAGCCACGGCGCCGATGATGCTGAAGAAGACGACGGCGCAGCCCGCGCAGACCATCACCGTCGCGGACGTCAGGGACCGCAGGATATAGTTGATGAGCGGTGCAATCAGCATGACGCCGACAAAGGCGCTGAAGTACCAGTACATATCATTGATGACCGGGAAGAAGGACCGCCCGATGGTCCCGAGCGACAGCTCCTCCCTGTGGAAAGGGAAGAGGAGCAGTGTCAGGAGCACGCTGTAAAACAGCACCTGAAACCACAACCGGATCACCCGGCTGTAGCGGAACGGCTTTTCCTCCTCACTGTAGGACAAAAACCCCGTGGTCAGCGCGTAGATATTGACCGCGCAGAACGCGCCCGTCTCCAGGAGCCACGCCACGACACGCGACGCCCCCTCGGCGTTTTTGAGGATCCCGCCCTGCAGCAACACATGCAGGATGACGACGAAAAACATCGCCAGAAGCCGCAGCGCATTCAGCCCCTCAAAGTATTCTTTTTCTGCGTAAACCGGTTGTTCGTATTCTGTGTATTCAGGCATACGCCGATTATAACATTTTTGTAACAAAAGGAACCATTTTCTTCAGAAGAAACAGGTTCCTTGGTGATTCCCGATTTGTGGTAAAGTTATTAGGTAGAAACAAGTCTTCCAGAAGAAGGAGGGATGAGCATGAATGAAAACATTTTCAAACGCAATGAAATGCTTGCGCAGAAGGTCATCAAGGGGCTGGCATCAAGAAACGTGACCGGATATTATGCCGCGAGCAAAGAGGAAGCCCTGAAACAGGCCCTTGCCCTGATCCCGGAAGGGGCGTCCGTCACGATGGGCGGCTGCATGAGCGCGCACGAGATCGGGCTGGTCGAAGCCTTGAAAAACGGTTCCTACGATTATTTTGACAGGGATATGACCGATGATAAACGCGCAGCAATGCTGAAAGCCTATGACGCAGACGTCTATCTGATTAGTGCCAATGCCATGACGGAAGACGGCATCATCGTTAACATCGACGGCAACGCGAATCGCGTTTCCGCGCTGGCGTACGGGCCGAAGAAGATCCTGATGATCGTCGGAATGAACAAGATCTGCTCCGACCTGGACGGCGCGATGAAGCGCGCCAGAAATGTGGCGGCGCCGATCAACGCGCAGCGCTTCGGGCTTTCCACGCCGTGCTCAAAGACGGGGGCATGCGCGGATTGTAAGTCGATAGACACGGTTTGCTGCCAGTTCCTGATCACGAGATTTTCGAAACACGAGGACAGGATCCACGTGATTCTGGTGAATGAGGATCTTGGATTCTGACGCCGTATAAGTCTAATAAAAAAAGCGGAGGGGTATGCAAGCATCCCCTCCGTTTATTATTGCTCTTGTACGACTTATGCTTAACCGAAGTACCTTTTTAACAGGCCCTCGAAAGCTCTGCCGTGGCGGGCTTCGTCGCGGCCGATCTCGTGGACAATGTCATGGATGGCATCGAGGTTCAGCTCTTTTGCTTTCTTTGCAAGGTCGACACGGCCCTGTGTAGCGCCGCACTCTGCGTCAGCGCGCAGCTGCAGGTTCTTCTTGGTGCTGTCGGTCAGCTCTTCGCCGAGGAGCTCCGCAAAGTGTGCGGCGTGCTCTGCCTCTTCCCATGCGGCCTTCTCGTAGAAAGCGCCGATCTCTGGATATCCTTCACGGATAGCGACTCTGCCCATTGCCAGATACATACCGACTTCGGTGCACTCGCCGTGGAACATTTCGCGAAGGCCTGCCTTGATTTCTTCCGGAGCGTCGGCAGCTATGCCAAGCACATGCTCGGCTGCCCAACTGCGCTCGCCGCCCTGTGCGATGAACTTATCCTTCGAAGCCTTGCAGGTCGGGCAAACCCAGTCTGCCGCGAGCTCGTCAAACTTCTTGCCTTCCGCTTCTTCATCATATACATAACCACAAACACCACATACGTACTTCATAACTGACTCCTTTCGATTTTCGAAATAATAATTTGCTGTCTACTATAGAAAAATCATGCGAATGATTTTATAGCCGTCGTTACTGCTGCAGAAAACTCTTCGGGATGACGCCCTGCTCCTGCAGGCAGGAGAGGCAGACGCCGCGGAAAAGCATCTCGCAGCTGTTGATCCTGCCGGGGAAGGCCTTCTGCATCTTTCTCCGGTATTCTTCGGGCGGCGCCTCGGCAATGTCGATGATATTGCCGCAGGAGGAACACACGAAATGCGAGTGACTGCCGACGTTCGGATCAAAGTGAATGAGGCCATCGCCAACATCGACCGTGGTCAGCTGTCCCATATCGCGCAGGAGAACGAGGTTGCGATAGACGGTCCCAAGGCTGATCTTCGGCTGATCTTTGCGTACGATCTGATAGATCGTGTCTGCCGTGGGGTGATCTTTTCGATCCTTGATGCAATTCCAGATGGCGTTTCTTTGCTTGCTGTAGCGAACTGCCATGGCGCCTCCTTTTCTAAATAGTAATGATTCCTGATATTGTTATATTACTGCGCTATTTGGTTAGTCAAGCGTAACTTTTTTAAATACAGGAACCACTATCCCTGAGGAAACTGGTTCCGAGTGTGTCAAAAGGGACGGTTCTCTTTGACACACTCGGGACCAGTTTCCTCAGGGATAGTGGTTCCTTATCGGGATTATGGTATATTAAAGAATGCGGATAAGCCGTAGAACAAACTGGCTGCCACTGCTGCATCAGAGGATGGGACGAATCGGAGAGGACATAGAATGAAAATCGGAATCATCGGCGCAATGGAAATCGAAGTGGAAACGCTCAAAGAGGCCATGACGATCGAGGAGACGGTCACCAGGGCGAACATGGAATTCTGCGTCGGAAAACTGGAGAAAAAGGACGTCATCGTAGTGCGGAGCGGCGTCGGCAAAGTCAATGCCGCGCTGTGCACACAGATCCTGATAGATGTTTTTCAGGCAGAAGCCATCATCAACACCGGTGTCGCGGGCTCGCTTCATAACGCCATCAATATCGGAGACATCGTGGTCTCGACGGATGCCGTGTATCACGACGTGGACGCCACGGTCTTCGGCTATCAAAAAGGCGAGGTTCCGCAGATGGGGAGACTGTCCTTCCCGGCGGACCTGACCCTGCAGAAAAAGGCGATGGAGGCGATCCGCAAGGCGGCGCCCGACTGTAACGTCTTCGCAGGCCGCATCGCGAGCGGCGACCAGTTTGTCGCAGGACGCAACGTGAAGGAAGGCATCGCAAAGACCATGCAGGCGCAGTGCACGGAAATGGAAGGCGCGGCGATCGCTCATGCCGCGTATGTGAACGGGGTTCCGTTCGTCATCCTGCGCGCCATCTCCGACAAGGCGGATGAGAGCGTCCAGATCTCCTACGATGATTTCGAGAAAAAAGCGGCACAGGACTGCGCCGCCATTACGAAAGAACTCGTAAAACATATGTAAGAGGGATGGGTGGTTCCTTTCTTAATCACAGCTTCGCCAGGATCGCATCCCCCATGGCCTTACAGCCGACAAGGGTGCAGCCCTCGCTCATGATGTCCGCCGTCCGCAGTCCGTCGTCAAGCACGGCGTTCACAGCCTGCTCGATGGCATCCGCTTCCGCAGCCATATCAAAACTGTAGCGCAGCATCATGGCCGCCGACAAAATGGTGGCGATGGGATTGACCTTGTCCTCGCCCGCGATGTCGGGGGCGCTGCCGTGGATCGGCTCGTACACGCCGCAGGTCGTCTCGCCCAGGCTCGACGAGCAGGCCATGCCGATAGAGCCCACGATCTCGCTGGCCTCATCCGAAAGGATATCGCCGAACATGTTCTCGGTCACAAGGACGTCAAACTGCGAGGGATCCTTGCAGATCTGCATGGCGCAGTTGTCGACCAGCATGTCGCTGTACTCCACCTCCGGGTATTCTTCCGCAAGCCGGTGCATCACCTTGCGCCACAGCTTGCTGGTGTCCAGCACGTTGGCCTTGTCGACGCTGCAAAGCTTTTTCCGACGCTTCATGGCGGTCTCAAAACCGACCCGTCCGATGCGCTCGATCTCATGCTCGGTGTAATACATGACATCCGTCGCGGCCTGTTCGGAGGCGCCGTCCGCCGCCGTCACGGTTTCCGTTTTGTGTTCGCCGAAATAAATCCCGCCGGTGAGCTCACGGATCACCACGAAATCGATTCCCTTCTCCACGATGGAAGATTTCAAGGGGCTTGCCTCCGCAAGCTGCGGCCACACCTTGGAGGGCCGGTTATTGGAAAACAGTTTCATGCCGCTGCGTAGTCCAAGGAGCCCGCGCTCCGGACGCTTGTCCGCAGCAACATCATCCCATTTCGGGCCGCCGACGGAACCAAGCAGGACCGAGTCGGAAGCAAGACACTTCGCCAGTTCCGCTTCCGGCAGCGGTTCGCCGTATTTGTCGATCGCGGCGCCGCCCATATCGACTTCCGTATAAGTGAAAGTATGCCCGTACTTTTCCGCGATGCGGTCAAGCACGCGCACGGCCTGCGCAACGAATTCGGGACTCGCATAGTCCCCGCGAATAAGAGCAATCTTCTTTTCCATAGTCACCCCTGAATGCTGTTCATCAGCCCGCCGGCATCCATGATGTTCTGGATGAATTCCGGGAAAGGCTCCGCCTGATACGTTTTGCCGGTCGTTTCATCGGTGATGACGCCGGTCTTGAAATCGACAGACACGACATCACCGGCCTGAATCTCCTCCGCCGCTTCCTCGCATTCGAGGATCGGCATGCCGATGTTGATGCTGTTGCGGTAAAAAATGCGCGCAAAGCTTTTGGCGATGACGCAGCTGACGTTGTTCGTCTTGATGACGAGCGGCGCGTGTTCTCTGGACGAGCCGCAGCCGAAGTTCCAGCCGCCCACCATTACGTCGCCGGCCTCGACCTTTTGCACGAAGGAAGTATCGATGTCCTCCATGCAGTGCGTCGCGAGTTCCTTCGCGTCCTGCGTGTTCAGATATCTGGCCGGGATGATGACATCTGTATCGATGTTATCGCCGTATTTGAAAACTTTTCCTTTTGCGTTCATGTCGGTTCTCCTTATTTACCTACTCCATATATCCCTGCGGATCCACGATCCTCCCGGCGATGGCGCTGGCGGCAGCCGTGGCAGGGGAGGCGAGATACACTTCGCTCGTCACGTGTCCCATGCGTCCGACAAAGTTGCGGTTGGTGGTGGAGACGCAGCGCTCGCCTTCCGCGAGGATCCCCATGTAGCCGCCGAGGCACGGACCGCAGGTCGGGGTCGAAACGATGCAGCCCGCTTCCGTAAACGCGAGCGTCCACCCGCGCCGGATGCATTCCTTATATACTTCCATGGTGCCGGGAATGATGATGCCGCGCACACCGTCCGCGATGTGCTTGCCGTTCAGGACCTTATAAGCGGCTTCCATGTCCTCCAGCCGTCCGTTCGTGCAGCTGCCGATGACGACCTGGTCGATCCGGATGTCTCCGCCCTCGGCAGCAGGGTGTGTATTCTCCGGCAGGTGCGGGTAGGAGACGGTGCTCTCCAGCGTCGAAAGATCGATCGTGATCTCCTCGTCATATACGGCATCCGCGTCCGCCTCGTAGACGACCCAGTCGCGCTTGCTGCGGCCGGTGAGATACTCGATGGTCACGTCGTCGACGGGGAAGATCCCGTTCTTGCCGCCGGCCTCGATCGCCATGTTGCAGATGCAAAGGCGGTCATCCATCGAAAGCGATGCCACACCGTCGCCCGTAAACTCCAGACTTTTATACAAAGCCCCGTCCACGCCGATCTTTCCGATGAGGTGAAGAATCACATCCTTCCCGCTTACCCACGGACGAAGCACGCCGGTTAGCACCACGCGGATCGCAGACGGCACTTTGAACCACAATTCGCCCGTCGCCATCGCGGCCGCCATGTCAGTCGAACCGACGCCGGTCGAAAAAGCGCCGACCGCCCCGTACGTACAGGTGTGCGAATCTGCGCCGACGATGCAGTCGCCCGCGGTCACGATCCCCTGCTCCGGCAAAAGCGCGTGCTCGATTCCCATCTGTCCGACATCAAAAAAGTGGCTGATGCCATGCGCGCAGGCAAATTCGCGGCACTGCTTGCTCTGCTGCGCGCTCTTAATGTCCTTGTTCGGCACAAAGTGGTCCAGGACGATGTTGACCTTGTCCTTGTCAAAAACCTCCTTGAACCCCGCCTTCTCAAACTCGTTGATGGCGACCGGCGTCGTGATGTCGTTGCCGAGCACCACATCCAGCTTCGCGTTGATGAGCTGCCCCGTCTTTACCTCCGGCAGTCCCGCGTGCGCCGCCAGAATCTTTTGCGTCATTGTCATTCCCATGATTTTTTCTCCTTTATTGAGGAACCACTGTCCCAGGGACATTGGTCCCTTGGACATTGGTCCCTTCCTTCCCAACTCCCCTTACTTTGCCGCGGCCCAGGCGCGCTCCGTCGCCGGGATCGCCGTCGCGTGCGGATTCTTTGCCGCAAAGGCTTCGGCGTTCATATTGACGGCCGAGACCAGCGCCTTGATGCCGGAGCGGATGATGTCCGTATCCGTCCCCGCGCCCCAGGACGTCGTCTTGTCATCCCAGCGCACGCGCACATAGCTGCAGGCGCGCGACGTCGAGCCGACGTCCAGCGAATGCTCGGAATACTTCTCCAGCTGGAAATACATCCCGATGGCTTCCTTGATGGCGTTCGTCACCGCGTTCAGGCGGCCGTTGCCCTGCGCCTTGTACGTATGCGAAACGCCGTTCAGCTCGATCGTGACATTGCCGAACACCACGCCGTCCTTCTCAACGAAGGCCACCTCCGTCACATCGAGCGGCGCCACCTTGTCGAGGTAGGTCTGCTCAAACACATCGCAGACTTCGCGTACGGAAAGCTCCTTATGCAGATGATCGGAAATGCTCTTGACGCGGTAGCCCAGTTCCTCGCGCATCTTCGGCGGAAGAGAGTACCCGAAGTTTTCCTCGAGCAGGAAGCCGATCCCGCCCTTGCCGCTCTGGCTGTTGATGCGAATGACGTCCGCATCGTACGTGCGCCCGATATCCGTCGGATCCAGCGGAATGTACGGGCAGTTCCATTCGTGCTGCGCGTTCTGCCGGTAATAGGTCATGCCCTTCGCGATCGCGTCCTGGTGCGAACCCGAGAAGGCGGCAAACACAAGGCTTCCCGCGTAAGGCTGACGCGCGTGCACTTCCATGTTGGTGAGCCGCTCGTACTTTTCGATGATGGCCGGCATGTTCGAAAAATCAAGTCCCGGATCCACGCCGTGCGTATACATATTCATGGCAAGCGTCACCGCGTCGACATTCCCGGTGCGCTCGCCGTTGCCGAAGAGACAGCACTCGACGCGCTGTGCCCCCGCGAGCACCGCAAGCTCCGCGTCCGCCACGCCCGTCCCGCGGTCGTTGTGCGGATGTGTGGAAAGGATGACGCTGTCGCGGTGCTTCAGATTCTTGCTGCACCATTCGATCTGGTTCGCATACACGTGCGGCAGACTCATCTCTACCGTCACGGGAAGGTTGATGATCATCGGACGCTCCGGCGTCGGCTCCATGATGTCGAGCACGGCGTTGCACACCTCGACCGCATACTCCGGCTCCGTCCCGGTGAAACTCTCCGGACTGTACTCGAAAAGGAAGTTCCCGTCGTACTCCCCGGAAAGCTGCTTCACGAGCTTCGCGCCTTCGACCGCGATCTCCTTGATCTCTTCCTTGCTCTTTTTAAAGACCTGCTCGCGCTGCGCGACCGAGGTGGAATTATAAAAATGCACGATGGCCCGCGGCGCGCCTTTGATGGCCTCAAACGTCCGGCGGATGATGTGGTCCCTGCACTGCGTCAGCACCTGGATCGTCACATCGTCCGGGATCATGTTCTTCTCGATGATGGTACGCAGGAAAATATACTCCGTCTCGCTCGCGGCGGGGAAGCCCACCTCGATCTCCTTGAAGCCGATGTCGATCAGCAGCTGGAAAAACTCCAGCTTCTCATGCAGATCCATCGGCACGATCAGCGCCTGGTTCCCGTCGCGCAGATCCACACTGCACCACACGGGCGCCTTCTCGATGTGATCCTTCTTCACCCAGTCAAAGCTCTCTTCCGGCGGCGGATAGTAGCCTGTCCTGTACTTGGTCGCGTCCATCATGTCGTTCATTCCTTTCTTTACAAAACAAAACGTCTCTCAAAAGACTTCTATCTTTTGAGAGACGAGTTAATCCCGCGGTACCACTCCCGTTGCCGGACGTTACGTCCGACCACTCTGCACGATCTGACAATCGCTGCCCCTGTTACGGTGGGCTTCCGTCACAGACTAATTTCTTGCGGAGTTCGCCTGTGCTGCTCGAGGGCCAGTGACACAGAAACCTCGGTACTGCCTCGCACCGCCCGGCAGCTCTCTGGAACGCGATGGGATCTGTTTTTCTCCCTGTCATAGCATTTGTATATGAAATTGTTTGAAATTTTATCAAAAGCCGTTCGGGGTTGTCAATACAAAACCGGAGGAATCATCCGCGCAATGCTTTTAATTCCTTTTCGAGGGACTCAACATATTCTCTGGTTTGTTGCAGTTGGGCTTCCGCTTCCTCTGCCCGCTTGCGCTCCCGCTCGGTGTTCCCGCGCTCCTCGGCACGGCCTTCTTCACGACCTTCTTCGCGACCTTCATACCGCTCATGCTTCATTTCGTCTATGTAGTTCATATAGCCCCGCTTCCTGCTGATGCTTTGCCTTGCGTCCTGCACAGCCAGATTCAGCTTTTCAACGTATGCGTCTTTCCCCTCATAACTCCCGGCGACGTACTCTAAAAAGTCTTTTAACTCCTCCGGGACGTCATCGGCTGTGCCTTTGGCATTCAGGAAGATCTTCTCAGAGCGATCGCCCAATTCTATTGTACCATCTTCCAGGCAGGTGTTGCGAAAGGTGTATCTATGTAACCCTTTGCCAAACAGGTCAAACGGGCAGATGAACACCACATATGCCGGGGCCAGAGCGTCATAGGATTCGCTCTTTTGCAAAAGATCCACATCCATCATAGAAGAATAATACCTGCTGCGCCTGGGAAGGCTTCGGGTGTTCTCCACCTGCATCTCCAGCGTGAAGGCCCTGCCTTCCACGTCCTTCACATATACATCGAAACGAACGCCCTTGGAAACAAGGGTGTCTTCCACAGTTTTCTCCGCCTCCACATATTCGATCCGTAAAATGTTGAGATGGGGGAAGAGCATCTTGAGAAGAGGCAGGCAGTTTTCCTCCTTGCTCATGACATGGGCAAAGATCAAACGGTTTTGGATAGTAAGAGATTCAAGATTTGTCATAGACTTCCTCCTGTTCTGCATCTGGAACAGATGCCGATGAGACAGGAAGACAACTTTCTCCCTGCCTGTTATCAAGTTTCGTCAAGCAAGGAATGGATGTGGAGAATTCCACGAAAGACTTGTCTTGACACTGCGTAGCCGGTTTGGATTGCGGCTGAGCGCAGTTAGTGAAGTGAGAATAGCACTCCCATGAAGGAAGGTCAACAGGAACCACTTTCTTCAGAAGAAAGTGGTTCCTTCAAAACCGCAGGAATCGTCAGGGACAGTTTTACAATCCCACAAGATATAGTGTATATTAATTTTGCATGTTGACCTGACAAAACACGTGGGGTCAGCCTTGTTTTCGTTGAGATAAATATAACTCTGACAGGGAGAATAATATGAAAAGAGCGATGAAGAGCAGACTGGTCCGCCTGATGGCATGCGTGATCACAGTGATGATGGTGATGAGCGGCGCAACAGGCGCGGTCACGGCGCTTGCCGCCACGCAGGAAGGAAGCGGGGGCGAGGCCTACGAAGGAGTAGCGACCAATACCTTTGCGGCGGGGATGCCGCTTGCTGAAATCTATTTTGTTAGAGAAAAGTTCAATGCCGACCCTGACAGCATAGTAATAACGAATAATGACAGCAACGCGTTGCAGACTAATGGCTCCGGTACCCAAATGAGGCTTCTCGGCAGTGCCCTCTCACATGATACAAAGGATAATGAGATTACCGGACAATATGTTGCAACATACGAGAAAGCTGCCATCATGCCTGACGGCAGCTACAAGGATGTAATAGTAACAGTTGATATCGGACGCGTCATGACTGCGCAAAGCGGCAATGCGGCTATGCCTGATTATGCAACTATTTATAATAGCAATCATACAAAGGATGGTATAAACATCGTCACCACTGCGAGCAACAGCCCGACAGCAAGAAACGTGGTGTTTGCATTCGCCGTTGAACAATCCGTTTCGATATCGGTTGATGGGGGAAGCGGCAACTTTATAGTTCCGGTTAATGGAGTCAATCAGAACAGAAATAGCGCAGGATCCTATTCGCCGTTACGGAATAATCATGGAGCCGATGGATATAATGCTTCAATTGAAACGGCAACCGTTAATAACAGCCAGAATGTTTTTTATCCCACAGATAACCTTACGTATATTACAGATGACGGTTCTACATTTGTGCAGCGGGGAGGAACGCAGGCTATGTATAATCCCGAACCCCCATATTCGTCAGGCGGGGTATCCGGCTCAGACGGAAACTATCAGGCGGGATTTGCTGCCTTTGGTGAAAATGGTTTCACCGTAACGATAAATGCTCCCTGTGGCACAAATAATAGCTCAAACAGTCCATTTTCAAACAATTCATACATCGCCCTCGGCGATCTCACGCACCGCATCTGGTCCGGCTCTGGCCCACACGGCAAGATTGCAACATATAAGAATGGCGCCAGCGGCGATGAACTTCCCGGCGGCAGTTTCCCGGAGGGCAGTATTCCTTCCGGTTTCCCCGCAGGTCCGGATGGCTTGAAGCGCTACGTCGTCCCCGATGCCAAGGCCAGTGTTACCTACACGATGACTCCAAACACAGGATACACATTGGAGAAAGTCGTCGTGGACGGCACGACCTACACGGTGCCGGATACTCCGGAAGCCAGTGCAACGATCGCTTCCTCAGACGGCAACGGCACGCTCAAATACCTCGGCGGCGGCAAGTTTACCTACAGTTTCGACCAGGCAAATACCCAGGATCACGAGATCTACGTCACCTGGAAAAAAGCGACGGCGGACATCAAGGTAAGCAAAGTCTGGAACGATGCCAGCAAGGCGGCGGCAGCCAATGTGAAGCTCGTTTCCGATGCGGGGTTTGATGATTCGCAAGCGATCCCGCAGACCTCCGACGATGTCCACACCTGGACCAAGATGCCCATCTACAACTACGATGCCAATGGAGATGCGACGACAGCCATCACCTACACGCTTTCCGAGGTCGACGACCCGGTGTCGAATGACTATATGAAGGCATCCTGGAGCGGCAAGGATAAAGAAGACCGCACCGCCGACGGCGGCTTCGCGCTGACGGATCCGAGCAAAGAAAACAAGTGCCGCGAACCGGACGATGTATTTCAGGCGACCGTCACCAACACCCTCAAGAAGGACGTCGAGATCACCAAGACCTGGGACGACCAGAACGATAAATACGGTCTGCGGCCGAGCGATGTGGCAGGCATGTTCACACTCTACACGGATGCCGCAGCGTCTACGGCGGCCGTTGATCCGCCGACGCCCACGCAAAGCGGCTCCGGCAACAGCATTACTGTTAAATGGTCCGGCGTGCCTGCTTTTGACAGCAACGGTGATCCTATTACCTACTACGCGAAGGAGACTGTACCGACCGGCTATACGGCTGACCCCGACACCGGCATCGTTGCTGCGGGCGGCACGATCACCAATACCCTTCAGGATCCGCCGATAGGAAAAGACGCGACTTCCAAGGGCGGCAAGGGCCAATCCCAGACCGGCACCCCGGTCTTTGAAAAAGGCACGGCCGACATCCCGTCCACCGGCGCCTACACCCTGCTGGATAAGTCGGGCAACCCGACAGACAGTGTCACGGTCCCCGGCGAAGGGAAATATACCATTAATAAAGATACCGGCGAAGTGACCTTTGAACCGGAACCCGATTTCACGGGCACCGCCTCCGGCGTTACTGTGCAGGTCACGGACGCGGACGGCCTCACCGGCACGGCAAACTACAAGCCGACCGTCGTCAATACCACAGAGGAAAAGACGATCAAGCGCGTGATCAAGTACACCTATCAGACCAAAGACGGCAAGATCGCGCACAAAGAAGTAGTGCAGGAACTTCCCGCAAAGCGCGAAGGCACCTATGACCCGGACAACCCGAAAGCAGACAAGAACGGCATTGTCTGGACGGACAACTGGACCTTCCCGAATGGCAAGACCTTCCCCGCGGTAAAGAACCCGAGCATCTCCGGATGGAAGACGGATGACGTGGCGGAAGCGTACACCATCAGCGGCGCGGACGACAAGCCGCCGACCGTATACATCGTGTATCAGAAAGACAAAAAGAAATCCGGCTCCGGCAGCAGCTCTTCCGGCAGTTCTGCTGCTCCCGCCGCCCCGGCCGCACAACCCATCGTCACCCCGATCCCGGGTGAGCAGCCCGTGACACCGCCTCCGGCGAGCCCCGGCCCTGCGGCACAGGCAACCGGTGACAGCAGCCGGATGGCCCTCTGGGGAGGCATCGGCATCGCCGCCATCCTGGCCTTTGCGGCACTTCTTCTGAAACGCCGCAGATAAAGAACCTTATACTGACCAACCTGAGAGGCCGCAACCTGCGGCCTCTTTTTATTGCCTGTGCGAATAGAATTCTGGGTTAGAAAAGTGTGTTTTATTGATTAAATCTCATTTAAAAAAGTGCGAAACAATATTGAAATCTGACCACAAAAAGTGTAGCATCATAAAAAGGAGATCTATGTATGTTTAAAAGAAAGATTATCAGAGATATCGAGGCCTGGAAGAACGATACCGGAAAGAAAAAGGCACTGGTCATAAAGGGCCTTAGGCAAACCGGAAAAACATATATAGTGAAAGCTTTCGCTGAAGAAAACTATGAAAACATAGTATATATTGATTTCAAAAAAAACATATCCGCGAAACGGGCTTTTGACGGCGACCTTACGGTAGATAGAATCACACTGGATCTATCGGCCATCATTCCGGATGCGCGCTTTATTCCCGGGAGAACCTGCATTATTTTTGATGAGGTGCAGGAGTGTTCGGGAGCCAGGGCGGCCATCAAGCCTTTTATGGAAGACGGAAGATACGACATTATTTGTACGGGCTCTCTGCTTGGCATAAAAGGATACAATAAAAAAACAGGCAAAGGGGTGCCGGTGGGCTTTGAACACACGCTCTACATGAAGCCTATGGACTTTGAGGAATTTCTCTGGGCAAAAGGGGTATCGGAGCCTGTCATTGACTATATAAAGGAATGCTACAGAGACCGGACGCCGGTGCGCGATGCGGTTCATTCTGCGATGCTTAGATATTTCAGGGAGTATATTTGTGTAGGAGGCCTTCCGTATATTGTAGATCGATTTGTATCGACAAATGATATGAATATTGTGTATCGGGAACAAAGGGATCTCTTAGAGAAATATAAGGATGACTTCGGTAAACATTTAAATGAAGATGAAGAAGAGGAAGTCGATAGAGTGTTATTGGCGAGGATCAACCGTGTCTTTGATTCTATTCCTGCACAATTGGCGAAAGAGAACAAAAAATTCGTATATGCAAAGTTAGAAAAAAAGGGCCGATCCGAAAACTACCAGGCTGCAATACAATGGCTTTACGACGCGGGTCTTATCAATATCTGTTATAACTTAAGTGCGATAGATGATCCGCTGGAAGGGAACAAGGTTGAAAACATTTTCAAACTGTATATGCAAGACAGCGGCCTGTTTATTGCGATGCTCGAGAGAGGTAGTGCCGGTAAAATACTAAGCGGCGAAATGGGCATGTACAAAGGAGCCGTTTTTGAAAATATTATTGCGGATTGTTTTTCAAAACAGGCCAAAGCTCTTTACTATTTCCATAAAGACAGCGGACTGGAAATTGATTTTGTTACAAAAGAGAATGATGAAATCACTCTTATTGAAGTGAAGGCGACGACGGGAAACACCAAGTCGGCTAAAACGGTGTTAAAGAACAAAGACGTATATCATGCTGTAAAGAGCATTAAACTAAGTGAGAATAATGTTGGAGTAAACGAAAATATGATCACGATGCCCTATTATCTTGCTTTTTTGTTGCAGTAGTTTGGGAATACAAGAATGAGTAAAAAAATTGTACTCGCGTCGGCTATTCTGTTCGTCCTGCTTCTTGCAGCTTCCGGCTGCGCAGGGACGAACGCGCAGCAAGGCGCGCAGCAAAGCCAGCAGCAGGAGACACCGCAGGCCGAAGAGGAAACTCCGGCAGAAGATCCCCTCGCGCAGTTTCCGAAAGCGGACATGTCCGGCTACGCGGGCCTTGCCGACTACGACAAGGAGACGGTTTTCGTTGACATGACGGTGAAGGACGTCCTGGAGCTCATGGACAGGGGAGAGACCTTTGCGGTGCTCACCTCGTTCCCGGACTGCCCCTGGTGCAACGCGACGATCCGCTACGTGAATGACGCGGCGCTCGAAGCCGGCGTCAAAGTCGGCAGCCTCAACACCCGCAAAGACCCCTCCTGGCAGAGCAATCTTGACATAACGGATTATGACCTTTTTGCGGAGTACTTCGGCGAATGTCTGGAGTACGACAACAATGGGATCCGGCATCTCTATGTGCCCCATATCTTCTATATTAAAGATGGTGAGATCGTCTATGACCACCAGGGCGCTCTCCCGGCAATGGGGGACGACCCGCATCTGCCTCTTACCGAGGAGCAAAAAGAAGAACTGCGGGAGATTTTCCGGGCAGGTTTCCGCCGCTAAAAATCACAAAATAATCACTTTACAAAAATATAGAATTAATATACATTATTTCTATATAGTTGTCGTTCCGACGGAACGGTACTATATGTTGCCCTGCGGACAGATCATTTCGCAAAAGTAATTCCCGCAGCGCAACCGGCCGAAACGCAGAAAAAGGCCACAGGAGGAGAAGGGCAGCGTAATCATCAGAATGAGTGATTACAAAGAAGGACCTTTCATTATATTGTGTGGTGTCACGCGAAAAGAATTGCGATCGGGAAAGAACGCAATTAGTTTCGTGTAAGTTTTTTGCGTGGAGAAAAATAAGAGCAGTATGTTGAGATTTGGAAAAAGAAAAAACCAACATAGAGTGATGAGGCTGACTGCGTTCTTACTGGCGCTGGTTGTTGCGTTGTCATCGCAGAGCGTTGCGTTCGCTACGGAAAGCATCCCGGTTACACCGGAAGCTGCCGGCGTTTCTGCTACGCAGGAAGCACCTGTGCAGGAAACCTCTTCACAGGAAACGACTTCGGTCGAAAGTACAACGGAACAGGGCGGCGATACACAGACAACAGAGACGCAGACACAGGACGCCGCGGCAGGCAGCACGGCGGGGACGGATACGGCAGCGACCGATAGCGGCACAACAGAGCAGACGACGCAGCCGGACGCAGAGAGCGGTAACACTACAGGCACGACAACGGATACAACCGGCACGACCGGAGAGACAACGGACACGCCGACAGAAGGAACGACGTCCGAAAGCGAGACCATTCCGGAGAATCCGGAAGGGACGCCGGAAGAAGGTCAGACAGAAGAAATCCCTGTAGAGGAAATCATAGAAGAAATCCCGGAAGAACTTTTAGAAGAAGACACAGAGCTCACGGAAGAAGAGACGGAGCCGGAAGCCCTTGCGATGCCTGCGTTCAGCGGGAACGTCGCGTTTGACGACGTCATCGTCCATGTCGATGCCGATGAGGGCACCTTCCCGGAAGGCGCGACGCTTTCCGTGGAAAAGATAGCGGTCCTTGCGCCGGCGATCGAAGAAGTCGAGGACGAGAAGGCGGAGGGTTCCGAAGAAGTCCTTGAGAAGATCGAAGAAGCCATCAGCGAAGTCCGCACGGAGAAGAACGTCGCGGTCTCCTACACCTTTGATATCAAGATCCTGGATGCGGAGGGAACTGAGCTCCAGCCCGCGGACGAGAGCAAGGTCCGCGTCTCCTTCTCCATGCCGGAGGTCGCGAACAGCAACTACAATACACGCGTCTATCATATAGAAGAAACAGATATCGAGACCGGCGAAAAGGCCGCGCAGGAGCAGCCGCTGAGCGAAAAGGCGTTCACGGCGCAGCCGCTCGATATCGTCGATACACCGGAGCACGTCGCGAATGAATCTCCCGCGCCCGCGGAGCAGATCGCGACGGTCGAAACGACAGCCTTCTCCTACTATACCGTGGAATTCACCTACGGGGACAAGCAGTACGTCCTCGACGGCGACGGCGTTATCAGATTGGATGACCTGCTGGCGGAAATCGGCATCGAAGGCAAGGTCAAGGGCACCACCGTCAGCGCGCCGGAACTCTTTAATGTCGTCATGGGCAAGGAAGAGGGACCGCGCTTTGTGTATATCTATGCGCCGGAAGGCACGGGCAGCGAAGGGGAGACTTCCGAGGAGACCGCCGGTGAAACGGAAGGAGCAGTCGAGGAAGGCGCCGCCGAAGGATCCGACACGGCAGCTGAAGGGGAAACGAGCGAAGAAGTCGACGAAGAAAACATCGGCAAGGTCTTTGCGCCCTACATTGCCATAAATGACCCCGAGGGCAGTGTCCGCTGGCTCGCCTCTTACCAGCCTTTCACCACCGAAGAGTGGCTGGACGTCCTCATGGAGGACGGCACGACCTATCACATCATCGTCACTGACGCCATCATGGGCGACGGCACGGACGTCAACATCCCGGGGCTGGCGCAGGGAGAGAACCTGACCAACTTCGCGCCGCTGATCCCTGTGGCGGACGTTTGGATCGATTCTCAAGACAAATTATGGTCAGATCCCACCGAGAATTATGTAAATGGAAACTGGGATGAGTTTATCCCTGGAGAACTGATGGATCCCTCCAGCCCAAAGTATAACCCCGCTTTTAAGGAGGACTATCCTGTCAACGAGGGCATTAGCAAAGGCTCAAATAAATCAGGCAAACACTTCGTTTACTACGATTCCACCGTCGATGCGCTGGATGGCTATGCTGCCACAACCAGAACAAGCGACGGGGTAACCGTCTATCAATCCTACAACTATTTTGAAGGCACGGTGGGCACCTACAAATGGGAGAACGCCGCCGTGCGTTTAAAGGACGACGGCACAGAGGAATACCTGGACGTCTATATCGAATATTCCAACCCGATGATCACAATCCAGCCCCTGCTGGATGCTCAGATGAACAGCGTCCCTCAGGGGCAGACCAATGCTGCAAATGTGACGGATCCCAGCCAGCTTGTCTCATTGAACAATTATTATGTCGGTCTGTTCGGAGGAAACGTGATCACGCCCGGTGCGAAGACACTTACCGGCGGAGGTCTGGTGCAGCGCTACGGCCTTCAGATCGACGCCAAGCCTTACATCAAGGATAAAAGCGGTAATCTCATCGATGTCAAGATGTATTTCCCCATGTCCGACCTGGATGTTAGCAGAACTACCAATGGTAAATTTGCAGGCTTTTACCAGGGCAATCCGCTGCTCGACAATTATGACCCGACCTCAGACAACTACAGCGAATCCGTACGGGTAAAAGACGGACTCGTCATCAATTCCAGCGGCGACAGAATGTATATCCCAGGTGCAGACGGGAACTATAAAGCGGTAATCACATACGACGACGGGGCGTACACGGTAGGAACGAAGCAGGGTGACAATAACACATTCTATTCCGGATTCCTTGCGCTGGTGCAGAACGGGCAGTTCAAGATGACGGTCAGAACAAGCGGTGGAAATAATTTTGGATCGCTGTTTACTGCTGCGATGCTCGGCGGCGAATACAACTACCGCCTGCGCCATAGCACCGAGACCCTGGATCGTAACGGACAGCCCGAGAGCGACGGTACCAAGGGTGGCACCATCCAGACCACCCGTGAGGGTAACCATAACGGCGAATTAAATGACGGCCAGATCATCAACCCATCCATGGTGGCTTCTGCCGTGGGCCAGACCATCGTATATACCTTTACTCCGAAACCGGGATATGCCTTGAAGGACGTCTATGTCTGGAACGATCCGGACAAGACCAACCCGGATGATTTCCCGTCCATTGATCAGATGAATACAAAAACGAAGATCAAAGAGGGCGACGGAACAGGCAACACCTATGAAGCCTTCGACGATGACGGCGACGGCGTGATCGACCGGTACACCTATACCTTTGAAGGGATCCATTCCGACAACGCCATCCATGTCGTCTGGGTGCAGACTGCTCTCGACATCAGAAAAGCGGTCGCCGGCTCCGGCTCAACGGACGACACTTTTACCTTTACCATCAAAGCCTGGGGCGACCCTGACGAAGATGGAACCGATGATTTTGTGGATTTCACGGACGCTGCCACGATGGGTTCTCTGGCGTCCCGCTTTACGAGTCTCGGAAGCGGCCTTTATCAGTTCACGCTGGACAGCTACGAGACTATCAGCATCCCGCCCGGCGTTATTCCTTTTGACTTTGAGTATGAAGTGCAAGAAGTAGAGGTAAGCGGAAAATACGGCACGCTGGAAGGCTGGACGCCTGTCGGTTCCACGGTGAAAAGCGGCAAGCTCACTACGGACGATCCCTTTGCCAAAGCCACTTTCGTCAACAAGAGAAAAAAGGATACAAATCCTGATGAGACCCTGACAGTCAAGAAAGTATGGGAAGAGGATTCCGACAATATCCGTCCCAATAATATCAACATATATATCCAGCGAGATGTCGCCGGCGTAGACGGCACGACGTTTAGATCGGCCCTGCATAACGCTTACGGCGGACAAAACGCGATGCAAAACCAGCTGACCGCCTTTAAATGGGGGACGAAAGCGCAGGCGGAGGCGGCAAGCGGAAAGATCACAGTGACAAATACCTATGGCGACACGCCTGTTTATGTTTGGAAAGAGGGCACGGAGCTCTATCTCTATAGTGACGCGGAAATCTACCTCACGGGAACGCTCGCACAGCTATTCGCGTCCTGTACGCAATTAAATAACATCAGCGCCCTGGAGCATGTTAATACGGATTATGTAACAAACCTGTATCGGACATTCTATGACTGCGGGTCGCTTGCTGATTTAGGGCCGCTTGCAGGCTGGAATACGGCAAGTGTTACAAGCATGCTACAAACCTTCAGAGGTTATTCCCGCATGGCGCTTAGTGATCTGAGCCCCTTAAGCGGCTGGGAGACGCGGAATGTCACGAACATGCAGCAGATATTTTATAACACAAGCGTCCAAGACCTCTCCGATATTGCGGGATGGGACGTTACGCGCGTGACTACGTTTAACCAGGCGTTTGCAAGCACTAAGGCTGCTCTGAGCGAGCAGACGGCGCTTGCCGAAGGCTGGGATCCGGGACTTTGTACGAACTTTGGCAGTATGTTCCAAAACTCCAATAACGGAAGCGCTTTGGTAGGCAATCAGTACGTAAATCTTCCGGTCTTTACAGCGAGACCGGGTACGTGGAGCGATACAGGTGGGTCATACAACAATGTTGCCTCAACGCATGACAGCCAGTCTTCCTCAGAAAAGCCGACCGATACGCAGGCCGATTTCTTCAACTCGGCAGAAGCTATTATCCAGACGCGAGTACACGACGTGGATGAGACCGACCCCAGCGGCAACACCTGGGTGTATGAATTTGAGGTGCCCGCAGACAGCAGCTGGAAAGTCTGGGAAAAACTCTCGGATTCTTATTCTCCTTATTACACCTTGAGCAAGACCACGCAAACGGACGCGGAGGGAACGATGACGGACCTGGGCGCCGGCATAGGGACGGAAGATAACCCCGCGCATGGCGCGACTGCAAAGTCCGTTACGACCCTGACCAACACCAGGAAGAAATACAAACTGAAAGTAGAAAAAATATCAAATCCGGCTACCAGCGAGAAGTTCACATTCACGCTAACACTTTGGGCGATAACGGAGAGTAATAAATACGATTTGCCGAACAACCATCCGAAACTTCTCGATGGCTCTTTGACGCGCACCGCTCCGGGAACATACCAATTCATACTGACTCCGCCTGGTGAGATTGAACTGGAGCTCCCTGCCGGCATACGATACAGCGTTACCGAAACCCCGGTAGACGGTTGGTCACTGATCTCCGAGAGCAACACCACAGGACTACTGAACAAGGACAAAGAAGCGTCATTCCTCAACGCTAAAAACGATCCGTTGCGCGTGATCAAGACCTGGGAAAACGATGCAAGTAACAATGCCTATATGAGTGAAAGACCTTCGGATAAGGCTTCACTGGGTATAACTGTAACCGCCATGGATAGTTATACCCGATGGAAACAGACGGGACCCGCAGTACTGACGGACATCGTAGGTACGGCTGAGCAGCAGACTGCGTTTTATGCGGTGCGGGATCTATATGAGGGATCTACCATCATTCCGGAGTTGAAAGCATCTGATGGCATTACGGACATATCGACCTATGCACCGAGGAGAGTCCATCTTAACACAGCCGTCGGGACACTGCTACCTGCGGGTGACTACGTAATAGATGCCGTAGAGGGAAATACCGGACAGTATACAGCATATCCTGCGGTAAACGTTCCGTATGAACGTACATACACAGACCCGGATGATTTCGAAAAAGATGATGCCGCCGGCGAATGGATATACGAATTTAACATCGCTCACAGCGATGAGGTGTTAGGCGTGGAAGAAACCATTATTCCGAAGTATTACCACAAGGTTGAATACGAGACCACAACTGAAACCGGTCAGATTGTTTACAATATCACGAATATTATGGATACCCGGGATCTCGTCATTGAAAAAAAGACGGAGGACAACGAGCCGGGCGTCTTTGAGTACACCGTAAAATTCTATGTCAAAACGGGCGAGCCATATACCCTGAGGACAGCTGCAGAAACCAAAAACGGGATCACCTATCCGAAACAGCTTCCGGATGGTGTGACCGGCGCAAATGGTACATATAATTTCAAACTCCGAAACGGGGAGAAGATTACATTCAATGATCTTCCGCTTGGAGTTTCCTATGAGATTACTGAGACGCTGCCGACCGGATGGAATCTTAAGAGCAAGGTCAACGACACCGGCAAAATGGATCAGAAAAATGACAACAGCGGGCAGCTAAGCGAGATTTGGCTTTACAACGGAGGGGAGTATCAAACCTACGCTGCGGCTGTAAATGCAGCAAAGAGTGCAGTTGCAGAAAACACGGTTTCCGGCAACACGGTTTATACAAACAATGCCGTTTATACCGACAGGGACGCTGCGGTAGAGGCAGCTATCATCAGGAACCACGACAACACATGGAAATACAGCGATAGTAATTATCAGAATTATGATGCAGCTTATAATGCTGTAGTTGCCGAAGTTATCAGCGGCAAGAATAGTGACAACACCTACTCCTATAACGGAAGTCCTTACTATACTCGCGAGGCGGTGGAGAATAAGGCTCTCGCGGACATCGAAGAGTTCGATGATGACGGCGTCATTAAGTATAGATACGTGGATAATCAAGGCAATACGAACGTATCTGAAACATATATGCTGATTAAGCCGCTGGCCCTTGCTGATGTTGAAGAAACGGGTAGTGATGAGAACCATGCCTATACATATAAAAGCAATACATATCCTTCCCTGTCTGCGGCAGAGGCGGAAGCGGTAGGAATTGCGACTATCACCGCAAACGATGATAGCACTTTCACTGTGAATCGTCAGAAAAAAACGACCTATGCCGCGGCGAAGGCTGCAGCAGAGAACCTGGTTCAGACCTCCGGTTCGGGAAGCAGCGCGACCTATACACTGCCTGCTGTCTACGATTCCAAGTATATTGCCGAAAAGGCAGCAATAGTTGCGGTCACGAAAAAACCGTACGAGGATCGAAAGGCTACCTTCACCAACGAGCGTCAAAAGGGCGTCGTTAAGGTTGAGAAAAAGACAGTATCCGACGACAGCGGAAAATTCAAATTCCGCATGATGACAGGCCGTGTGGTTAAGAATACAGACGTAGTTAACCAGGCGGATAGTCTGATTAGCTTTGCCCGCATCTATCCGGATGGAAAATCCGCAAGTACGGCGACTGTCACAAACGTAGAAGTCAATGACACTTATACCGAATATAAATACACGGTGGGCAGTGACGTTTATAAAATGACGGAAGAAACTGTCAGCGGAGAGAAGGTCTGGAAGGCCTACAAAAACAATACCGAAATTCCTACGTTCAACATCGTATATCCACAGGAATTCACCGATATGGATGGCATGAACTATAAGTTCACTACCACGACGACCACCTCAGGTGGTACAACGACCAGCACCACGAAGCTGGATATCGAGACCACCACCTTTGAGTTCTGGTTGGATAACAGTACGAATTCAAACGAGAAACATGCACTTATCACTCTTCCATATGGTAGCCACTACAAAATCTGGGAGCTTGAGGATACAGATGGCAGTCTCGTCGAAGAAGGCTGGAAGCTGGTTGCCATTAACGGAGATAAAATTACAACAGAAGATATGTTTGTTGGTGTTGATGATGTCCTGGAGACTGTTAATACGGTCACGCACAGCTTCTTAAACGACAGGATTAAGGTGCCGCTCACGATCGAGAAGGAAGTGACCGGCAACCAGGGATCCCGCGACAAGTATTTCAAATTTAAGATCGAGATCGCAAACGCGGGTGAGCGTACGCTGCACCTGGATATGTCTGATGCCACGACGTCATTTGAAACCGGTGCGGACGGCACGAAGGTGCCGAACGGGGCCACGATCTATACTCGCAATGTGATCTTGAGCGGCAGCGGTAACGAAGGTGGAAATACCCGCGATGACGACGCTAATCTGACCTACGGAAATGCCACAGATGATCAGAAGAGAACCTGCGAGTGGACCTGGGTCGACGACAATGAAACACCGGGGGACGATTCTGACGATGTGACGTACCGTTCTCAGTGGGATAACGAAGAAGGCTGGGTCACCTACGCGGGTGACTCCACCACGCCGCTTGCGGAAGGGAAAGAACCGATCGACGTGGCCACCCGCACCTTTGCGCACGGGCAGCACATTAAGACCGGCACTGACGGCAAGGCCACGATCTATGTCTATCTCCAGCATGGCGAGAGCGTGACGATCCGCGATCTGCCGTTTGGTGCGTCCTACGAAATAACGGAAACCAATGAAAACTATTATCCGATCACGGATTTCACGGGTCCGATAGAGCATAATGAAATTTTAGATGTGGACGAATTAACTGCGGATATGACGACGGGCGAATGGTGGACTTCCGATTACACGTCCACCGACGGCGGATATGATATTCCATTTGGTGATAATTCGAACATGGTTGGAGACAATTTCTTCCAGCACGCCACGGAGATTACCTTCACCAACCGGTCAGAGGGCACCGTTCCGACCGAAGTCCGACTGAACCCGTGGATCGGACTCATGGGACCGCTTATGCTGATCCTGCTGTACGCGCACTTCTATATGCGCAGACGCAGGAGGAACTTCGTGTATGCGGAAGGGTATGGTACGGGAAGCAGGGCGGCAGCAGGCCTTTATGCAGATGACATGGAGGCAGAGGCGTTTTATAACGCACAGTATTTCAGGGCGGCGAAAGAGACCTCCGAGGATATTCTGAATGCCGATGAATTCTACTTTGTCGAATTTGCGCCGGACGACGTGGACGAGATAGCGGATGCCGCGGAGGACTTCAGCGTCGGCGATGACTTTGAGATAGAAGAATGGACGTAAGAAAAAAGCGTCCTGCCCCGCAGGACGAACCGGATTTTTTCGATATTTTCGGAGAAGATACACCGGACGCTCCGGCTTCGCCGGAAGCGGATGACGGATCCGGGCAAGACGGACAACAGCATAAGGGAAAGAAGGCGCTGACGCCGGCGGAACGCAGGAAGGCGCACCGCGCAAGACAGGGCGGTGCGGCAAAGTCCCGGAAAAGAATTGGGGAAAAGGGTCCGGCCGGGAAGGAAGCGGACGGAAAGGAACTGACCGAAAACGATCCGGGGGCAGCAAAACGAAGACCCCGCAGACGACGCTCTTTGAGGGACCAGATCCTGCGGCTCGTTATCAAGGTAGCCTTCATCGCAGCGCTGGTATTCGTCCTTACGCAGATCGTCGGCGGCGTATTCGTCGCCCATGACAACAACATGTACCCGGCAGTCCGCGACGGTGACCTCTGCATCACCTACCGCCTCGGTGGCTATTACAACGGCGACATCGTGGCTTTCGAGCGGGACGGTATGACGACCTTCGGGCGTGTTGTGGCGATCGCGGGCGACACGATCGATTTCCCGGCGGAGGGCGGTTACACCGTGAACGGCCTGAACCCCTACGAGGTGGTGTTTTACCAGACGCTCCCGCAGGATCCGGTTATCACCTACCCGTACACCGTCGGAGAGGGCGAAGTATTTCTCCTCTGCGACCAGCGTGAGGAGGCGGTGGACTCCCGGTCCTTCGGCCCGGTATCGGAACTGAAGGGGAAGGTTGTGCTGCAGCTGCGGCGGAGAGGCTTTTAGAAAACAAGCCATACGGCTTTTGATATAGATAGGCAACAAGACAAAACACAGAAAGGAAAGGTTTGTCATGAAGAAAAGATTTTTGGCATTGTTTACGGCAGTCGTGCTGGCAGCATTGACCGTCGTACCGGTATTTGCCGAGAAGTATGACGCGAATGATCCAATCGTAGAGGCAACCGGAACCACCACCAATTTTGACAAGTACCTTGTCATGGACAAGGACGCACAGGTCCCGTACGCGGACTTCCTGTTCGAGGTGACTTCGGATGGGGCAACGGGAAATCCCGCGAGCGATGCGGCCAACGAGGAGATCTATCCGGTCGCGCTCATTCAGCCGACATCTGGTTCTGCAGACGTCACACCGGTCGTCTGGAAGGGTGTCCGCCCGGATAAGGTCGTTGTAACGCCAGTGGCTGTAGAAGATCCTGCAGTGGCGGCGAATATCGGGGAACTTGTATTCCAGCCGACAGACACGACAACAGCCGGCCCTTACAGAACAGGGAAGGCTGACATTGCGACCGCAAACGAAAAGTACGTGAAGAAGCAGATCACGCTTGATTTCTCCGCCATTAAGTTCGCGGAGCCCGGCGTGTACCGTTACTACGTACAGGAAAAGAACGGCACGACCTACAGCGATCTTGGTATCACCTATGACGTGAACGCGAACAACTCCACCTGGAGAACGCTGGATGTGTATGTTACCGACAACGGCGAGGGCAACCTTGCAGTATCCGGTTATGTCTGGTATGAGACGAAGCGTGCTACAACAGTTGCACCGGACCATACAGCTGATGCTGCAGACGAGAACGCCTGGGGTGTTGAATGGACAGATGCAAGCAACACGAACAAAAAATATGTTTATGTCAGCAATAATACTTGGAAAGTTCAGACCACAGAAGATGGTGGCACAACCTGGACAGACTCAGGTGAAACCATTGCGGAGCCTCCGGCAGCTTCCACCGGCAGCGTAACCATTGACGGCACACCCTATACCACTTGGGCTGCAGCCAAGGCTGCCATGAAAGGCTTTACATCCAAAGAACTGACACCGAACGGCGCGGAAGCCGGCGACAAGTCCAGCGAGTTTGTGAACGACTACGGCACGCAGGATCTGGAATTCGGCAAAAAGGTCGAAGGCAACCAGGGCTCCAGAGACCAGTGGTTCAAGTTCAAGGTGACACTTACAAATGCGGACCTTGAAAAAGGAACCAAGTTTGAGGTGAACGTTGGCGCATACACTTCCACCAACCCTGCAAACGCTGCGCACTTCTTTGATCCGACCAAGAATGCCGCAACTTCTTATGATGCGACGGATATGAAAAATGCAAACACGAAAGCAGCTTATGCTACGGATAAGGGTGACCTCGCGGATGTCACGGAAGCATTTACTGCTGCAAAGAACGGCACTACTTCCACAAACTACCTTGTTGTAGAGACAAAAGAAACTCTCGAATGGGAACTCTATCTTCAGCATGGGCAGTACGTCCAGATCAAGGGTATCCCGAACGGTGTGACCTACACCGTCCAGGAAACGGATCCGGCGACCGGCTATACCAAGACCAATGGAACGGATGTAGCAGTCGGTGTTATTGATAATGAAGAGATCACGAACGCCCACAAGGATCCCCTGACCGGAGAAGTAGGTAATAAATCAACAAAGACATATGTCAAGGATGCCGCAGGAGACAAGTACAAAGACGGCGATACTTACAAACAGCTCTATATCAATCCTGCGGACAATAAGCCGTACAAAGAAGATACTTATACGACTGAGTGGACCGGAGACAGATATTCTGAAGATGAAGACATCTACACCGGTGTCACCAACAAGCGCGACGGCGTCATCCCGACCGGCGTGCTCGTCAGCATCGGCGGCGGCGCTCTGATGGTCATCCTGGCGGCGGCATACTTCCTGCTTCGCGGCAGAAGAGAAGACTATTGATCGACTGACAGAGAGTTTTACAGCAAGTAATCCATGTTTCAAAGACAAACCTTTAGAATAAATGGGAGCAATCCTGCGCGCGGCGGTGGAAGCGCCGCCGCGCACAGGTTCCATGACAAAGGGGGAGGCGCGGAAGCGCTCCCGTACACGCCGGCAGAACGGGCGGTACGGACAGCGGACTGGCTGGTAGACCGGTTCGTGGACATTGTCTTTATTCTGCTTTTACTGATCGGCTTGTACTTTATGTATGACTCCGTGTACGTCTTCTACAATTCCCGCGCCGCGGCGGTAGCGCCGTACAGGCCGGAGAACGGGGACATCGCGGGACTGCAGCAGATCGCTGAGGACGCGGTTGCGTGGATCACGCTGGATGATACCTACATCGATTATCCCATCATGCAGGGTGAGGACAACCGGGAGTACCTGAATAAGAACGCGTTCGGAGAGTATTCTCTGGCGGGCGCGATCTTTATGGACAGTAACAACGCGAAAGATTTTTCTGACGATTATACGGTGGTATACGGCCACCACATGTCCGGGCAGTATATGTTCGGAGCACTGGACGCCTTTGCGGACAGAACGTATTTTGACAAACACAGGACCGGAACGCTGATCACCGAACGGGGAGAATTCCCGATCACCGTGATCGCCTTTTTCCAGACGGACGCGAGCAACAGCATGGTGTTCAACATTTATGAGGACCACAGCGCGATGCTTTCGTACCTCGAACAGAACGCGGACCATTACGCGGAGGGCGGTCACAGAGAAGACGGGACAGCAAAACGGATCGTAGGTCTTACGACCTGCAAATCACCGACGACCACGAAGCGGACCGCTGTATTCGTGGCGATAGAAGAATAAGAACATGCATTTGCAAAAGACGCAGAACAGAATACAAAAGCATACGACAGGGATTTTAAGAAGCCTACTGACAGGCCTCCTGGTGCTTGCCATGCTTTTTTCCGCAGGGATGCCTCTTTCCGCGCGGGCGGAAACGGTCCCAAGCACGCAGAAGACGACCATCGACAAGCCGGAGATCCCGGTCAGCGTGTATGGGATAGACAGCACGGTAACGATCACGGCGGATCCTTCCGCGCCGAATGCGCAGAAGGCGGAAGAACTGCTTGCAAAGCTGGATGCGGCGACACCGGCAAGCCAGTCTGTTGCGGCGGGCAGCAGTACGTCGTTCAAGTTCAACCTGGATGACACGGTTTTGCCTGGCGATTACTGCTTTATCGTGAAGCAGGATCCGAACAGCGAGGCCGGGTTTGAAACGACGGAATACAAGGTGCTGCTTCGCGTTTTCAGCGAGGAGGTACCGGATGGTTCCGGCAAGACGGCGTACGTTTCCATCTTTACCGGAGAGTATGATTACGGCCAGCCGGGCGGAGACGACGAGACCATTCAGGACGGCACGGACTCGTATGCTTATAAGTTTGATAGATGTGAGTTTGAAAACATTATTCCGCAGGACGCGGAGACCTGGGCAAAACCGAACGAAGACCAGCTCGGCTTTGACCACAACGCCAACCCTTCCAAGGGGAGCTCTTCAAAGAACAGCACAGAGCACAACCCGACGCATCCTTTCCTGCGCGAAAAGGACGAGACGGACAGCGCGAACAACAAACCGATCAAGGACACGATCGATTCTTCGAATAAAAAGAGCAACGAGTACGTCGTGACCATGAACAATGGGAAAAACGGCGCAGGCGACAGTTGCAGTGAGAACGACGCGAATCCTGTGATCCCCGCGTACGAGAACGGGGAGCAGGTTGGTACATACAGATTGCAGGTAACGACCGGCGCGGACGGCGAGAAGAAGGTGACTGTTCTCTTTACGCCGAACCCGGACTATACCGGGACGCCCGACCCTGCGATCCTGACAGTAAAGAACAAGCAGACAAGTCCCAGACAGCACAATGCCGCCACGGCAAAATACACGCCTCACACCGGGTCGTTGACCGCGACCGATGCGGAGACCTGGGGCAAGAAAGGCGAGAGCCAGGATAGTGACGACTCCAACACGGGCACCGTTGGGTTTACGGCGGAGGGTGTGGAAATCACGGACATTGATATCTATAATCCGGACACCGATTCATTTGAGCCGGCGACGCCCGGCAAGAAGGTGCCGGCGCTCGATGCAAGCGGCAACAAGATCGGCGAATACGAGGTCGCGGAAGTCGACAAGGTGACGGGCAAGGTCCGCATCATCTTCCGCCCGGATCCGGATTTCGTCGGCGACCCGCAGCCCGCGAGGATCAGGGCGACGGCTTCGGATAACAGCACGGCGGAAGCAAAGTACCAGCCGCACGTGACAAGCGTCAATCCCCCGACCGGAACCGACGCCGAGACCTGGGGGCCCAAGGGCAGACAGCAGAACTCCGACGATTCCGTAACGACCTTAGGCTTCAAGAAGGGCGACGGGAAATTCGTCAGTATCCAGTTCGTGGATCCCTATTCCGTGAACCCCTATGACAAGACGAAGAGGAACCTCGGCAAAACGACGGACAAGCTGACGATCGATGCCCTCGATAAGAACGGCAAGAAGATCGGCACCTATACCCTGAAGATCTCCGACCTTGCAAACGGCAAGATTAACGTGGTCTTCAACCCGAACAAGGACTTCGTGGGCGACCCGCAGCCTTGTCTCATCCGCGCGGTGGACGAGTACGGACTGTCCGTCACCATCCTCTACCAGCCGCACGTCAAAGACGACAAGAAGCCGTCCGGCGGCGGCTCTTCCGAAGAACCGCCATCGCTCCCGAAGGCGATTGCGGAGGAAGTCATTAACATCCTTCCGCCGCCCATCGCGGAGGTCATCACCGGCGACGGCTCCTCGACCGGAGACTCGAGCCACATGCTCTTCTGGGGCGGCACCGGCGTCGCTGCCCTCCTTCTCTTCCTGGTCATCCTCTTCAGGAGACGCAGACGCTTCGAATAAGACAGATTCAAAGGAACCACTTTCCCTGAGGAAAGTGGTTCCTGTTAATTAGTCTATTGCAATTCACCAAACTGCGCTTTGTATTTTTCCAGGAGGGCTTGTGATGCTTCAAGCTGAGCTTCGGCTTCCTCCGCGCGCTTGCGTTCCCGCTCGGTGTTCAGACGTTCTTCGGCACGGCCTTCCTCGCGGCCTTCTTCGCGGCCTTCCTCACGCCCCTCCTCGCGCAAATCTCTGTCATATTGTTCCTGATTGAATTCATAAATCGTCATGGCCTTTACCTCCGCTTTCTCCCGGCTTAAGAAGTCCGTGAGCACACCCTCCTCAATGCAATCGTCGATGGCTTTAGGCACCGCTTTCTGGATGTCTCCGGACTCTCTCAAGTAGCGCTGCACCTTATCGTTGAACATGGCATACTCGTTGAGTATCCTGCAGCGGGATAACAGTTCCCGGTTGTGTCCCGCGTTGATATTGAGTTGCGTCACCGTCAGTTCCAGTTCTGGTCTGTCCGTCGGGACCTCAAACAGGTCCGACAGGCGAAGCACGGAACGATCAGGCTGCTCCTTGATTCCATTATAAAACACAACAAAGCCCGGTGTAGGTATTTTTTGCAACTTCGTGGTGTAGAGGTTGAAATCTCTGGTGATGGTGTGGAGGACATCCACCGCATAAAACAGATTTCGAAGCGGAAGGTTCGGATTGATGGTCGACTGATGCTCGTAAAGCTGAAGCCGGGACTGGAAGACAAACGACACATCATTCTTCATGTGAATATAGATGGCATTGTCCAGTGTGGTGATCTGCAGTCCTTCCGTGCTCTCGTAGTTCGTCTCGTTCACCGCATTATAAAGAGATAGCAGCGATTCCTTGTCCGAGAACAGCTTTCGAAATACAGAGTCCTTGTAGTTACGTTTTGCAGAGGATTTGCGTCTTGCCATAGATTGGCCTCCTTTTCTGTGCCGGAAGCGGCACGAACCAGGCAGGAAGCGCTATTCTCCCGGCCAACAACAGTTTCGTCACGCACGGACTGGTTGTGGGAAGATCCACGCGAGGTGTGCCGAATCTTACGCCGTAAGGACCGACCGGCACACGTAAGACTTGCTTTGACACAGCGGGACCGGTTTGGAT
>JAGAHC010000017.1 GCA_017627275.1 Lachnospiraceae bacterium | reverse complement strand
TGTCGAATTTAAACTTTCTGATCGCCCTGAGCACTTCCTCCGTCGGCTTCTTTTCACAAAGGACGGCGGCCGTCAGATAGGAATACATGTGGTTCTCGTCCGGGTATTTTTTATGCGCCCGTACATACTCCGGTTCCATGTACTCTATCATCGTCTTCCGGATCTGTTCGAGGAGCTCTAATGTGCACTCTTCCTCTTCCAGAAAGAGGATGTACTCGAATGCCTCGAAGGCCCATAACCGCGCCTTTTTGGAGAGCACATACTTTTCACCCATCGAAGTGAAACGCCCGAAAGCAGGATAGATCCTTCCGTTGATCTCCGCCTCTTTTGTAATATCAAACGAGCCGGCATATCGTGCAAGAGTGATGTCTAAATATTCACTCGTCTTTATCATGAGTTTATCCTGACTTTATTTCCACTTTATACTTTTTTTATAATTGTATTGTTACTTTACCATAATCAGTAGTAAAAAATCAATATATCGTGTACAATGTATTTCATCCAAGCCATGCACGAGCGAAAGGCATGCATAAATCGTATTTATACGAATTTCTGCATGCCTGAGCGAGTATAGGGCGCAGCCCTTAGCGAGCGACCACCGGTCGCGAGCTGAGCATGGCGCCGAGCTAGTGGCTTGGTTAAAACACAAAGTATTTTTTTGAAAGGAACCCTCCATGTTCGAAAAATTTACCCCCCTCCTCACCGGCGCCACCCTGGCCGATCCGAAAGAGGAATTTAAGAACAGCAAACGCTTTGAGAAATACAGGATGAGCAGCCGCGCGCTCTTCATTCCCGCGGGCTTTACCTGGAATTACCTGCCGTTGAAGGAGATCACGAGATTTAAAAAGGTCACCAGGCTCATCACGTCCGACAACGGCGTCTGTCCTTTTTCCATGGAAGCGCCCGGGATCCGCATCCACTATCGCGACGCAGAGGACCTGATCGAGGTGGAGAAGGACAAGAACGCGGAGGCGATGCTTTTGCTCATCGCGGAGGGCAGCGGCCTCGAGCCGGCGTAAGACAGAACGTTTTGTATTTGCTGACATTTGACGATATAGTAAGAAAGAATCTCAGAAAGGAGTAACGGTTATGGCATGGAGACCATTTATGGCGGAGTATACGATCGATGATCCGAAGGCGGACATAAAAGCCGGAGAAAGGATCGAACAATACAAACTGGGCGAAAAAGCGGTATACTTTCCGAGAGAAAACTATTTGCCCTATGAGGCGATCAAGGCGATCTGGATTCAGCCGCATCAGCTCAATGTCATCGGCTGCTGCGGGAAGGGACTTCCCGTTTCCATGGTGCGCCTGGACACCGGGACCAAGGACGTGGCGAACCTGATGGTCGAAAAAAAGACCAACGCCCGGAAGATGGTGGAGATGATCCTTGCGAAGAATCCTTCTATTGAATATGTGGAGTACGAAAGAGGATACCAACCCATCGCCTACCGGCAGGAAGCGGCGAATGCGTAAGACGCGGACGGAACAAATCACAAAGACTTAAGGAGAATCGATGAAAAAACAACTTGGGCTTATTCTTGGAACAGTACTTGGAATGTTGATCCTGACGATCGTCTGGAATCCGTTTTATGCTTTGGCAACGGAGGCTGATCCGACGACGGCGGGCGCGCAGGACGTGGATTATGATGTCGTCGTGCAGTCCCAGGACGGAGAACTGAATTTGAGAAGCGGCCCGGGCGCGGAGTACTCTCTGCTGCACACGCATCACAACGGAGATGTGCTTCATATTTATAAGGTAAAGAATGCGGCAAGCGGCAACCCCTGGGGATACACCTTAGGCGGACCGAACAGAGACATCATCGGGTGGGTCGCGCTCGCGCCGACAGCGCGCGCGGAGGCACAGACGCCGGAGACGTCGGAGGAAGCGCCGGCGTCCACAGAAGCGCCGGTTGCGGAAACACCCGAAGAGACGACGTCCGTGGAAGAGACTGCCCCTGCCGAAGAGACTACGTCTGAGGAAACGGTAACATCGGAAGAAGAGCCGACATCCGAAGAGGCAGCGGCATCGGAAGAAGAACCCACATCGGAAGAAGAGACGGCTTCGACAGAAGAGCCCGCGTCGGCGGAAACGCCGGCGGAGGATTCCACGGAATCTGCGATCTCTGCAGCGCCCTCTGTCCCGCCCAGCTCTGAAGACCTGCCGGCCGCAGAAGAAGAGACGGACAACAATTATGTCTTAAGCCGTGCGATCGCAGGCATCGCCATCATCGCGGCAGCCATTGTCGCCATGCGCGTCCTGCATGTACGCAACACACGCAGACGTCGCCGCCGTCGTTAAACCACAGAACAAAAACAGCAGCAGGAAGACCGGTTTCAGGAGAAGAAGATGATCCCGCAAAAAATATACGCAGTGTATTTCAGCCCCGTTGAGAGTACGAAACAGATCGTCTGTGCCGTTGCGGAGACGATGGCGGAAGAGATGTCCGTAGATACGGACATTCCCGTCGAAGAAATCGACTTTACACTTCCTGCCGCCAGAGAAAAGACCTACCGCTTTGCTGCGGATGAACTCGTCATATTCGGCACACCGACCTATGCGGGCCGGGTGCCCAACAAGATCCTGCCGTTCGTGCAGGATCTTTTTTCTGCGGAACACACACCCGCCGTTTCCGTCGTCACCTTCGGCAACCGCAGCTTTGACAGCTCCCTCACGGAGCTCACGGAAGAGATGGAAAAGAACGGCTTTCAGGTGTTTGCCGCGGCAGCCTTCGCCTGCCGTCACGTTTTCTCGGACAAGATCGCCGCGGGGCGGCCGGATGAAGAGGACATGGACCGCGTGACAGCCTTCGCCGGAGTGGCCGCCGAAAAACTGTTGTCGGCAGATGATGCGGGAAGCCTGACGCAGCCTGTCATCCTGGACGGCGCGCCTGTTGCGCCCTACTACACACCGCTTGGCATCGACGGAAACCCCGCCGTGTTCCTCAAGGCAAAGCCCGTTACCGATCCCGACCGCTGCATCGGCTGCGGCGTGTGCGCGGGACGCTGCCCCTTAGGCTCCATCGACTTTTCCGACTTCACGCAGACCCCCGGCCTTTGCATCAAGTGTCACGCCTGCATCCGCCTCTGCCCGACGGGCGCCAGATCCTTCACGGACGAGGCCTTCCTCTCGCACGTGGCGTACCTGGAGTCCCACTTCACCGCACGAAAAGACGGAACCACTTTCTTCTGAAAGATAGTGGTTCCTTTGTCTAACAATTTTCCCGCGAACCACAAATTATTGAAAAATATCGTTTGCAGACTACAAGTTTGCGGTATAATAAGAGCACGCAGATTTACACATCTATTATTCAAGTAGGGAGGAAAACAAAATGACATTCAAGAAACTGACGGCGGTTCTGCTGGCAGCAACACTTCTTGTGGGTTGCGGCAGCACTGCGGCACCGGCAGCATCGTCCGAAGCTCCTGCGGCAGAAGCGGAAGCATCTGCGGAAAGCACGGAAGAGGCGGCAGCAGAAGAGGCAGAAGC